>JAQUUP010000006.1:61238-75401 GCA_028693815.1 Candidatus Omnitrophota bacterium | reverse complement strand
TGTAGCGGGTTTTCTTAACAGCTTGCTCAATAATCTTTGCCATGCGCCTACCTCCCTTTTGGGGTCAAGTAGGCCATAGGGTTGAGCGGTTGGCAAGAAATTAATTGGGGTTACGAGCCTACCCCTATTATATCAATTATCTGCCATAACTTGATTTAATACAAATAGTTACAAACAGTTCACGAAGGCTATTTTGTCACAAATACTATATACTTTTTGTGACAAGATCTTGAGGCCTAATGTTCACTGTTTAGTGAACATTAGGGTCTTAGTGAACATTAACACTTGGCAGGTTTATTACATTTCTTGTAACATTTGCGCAGATCAAATGTCCACCGGCCGGAAATGTCCACTTTTTACGAGACATTTCGATTTAGTGGACATTTACATGTCCATTCATGTCCATCAAAACGCCCTTTTTTGACCTTCCCGGACGCCCACAGGATACCCCTAAAACCGCCTGTTTACCGACGCTGGGCGCTTATTTTAGCCGGGTTGACCACTTATGCCCAAACCCCAAAAGTGATGGACATGGACATCGATTTTTTTGACCACTATCACTGGCTCCCCGCGCCTCGCCCGACCCTCACCGAGGCCCATTTCCAAGGACCCGCGGCCGCCTCCAAGCATAAAAAATCCCTATGACCGAGCCGGAACCAGCATAGTCATAGGGAAAAATGATCTTAAGATGCCCTGCCCGGCTAAAACGTAACTACCTTATCCGATTCCTTAACGATATCGTACATATCCTTCATGGTCGAGATCGGGCACATCTCGGAGCCTTCCTGCTCTCTGCTTTTGATACAGGTCCCGCAAGCGTAAATTTTGCCGCCGGACTGCATGAATTTCTCGGCCTGCTCAACAGTGTTGAACTTATCCGTGCCGATCTTCTGATACTCAACGCCCTTGCCCATGAAGAAGATTTTGACCTCGTCCTTCTGCCCAAGCGCGAAATTCGCGTAACGAATCGCATTCCAGCACGTTTCCGCATCGTTACTTGAAATAACAATTCCTATTTTCATAATCATCACCTCACTTGTTTCCAACATAAATCGATATCGGATATGAAAAATGAATTTCATCACCCACCATATGCGCATCCATGCCTAATGAATTGACACCTATGTCTTTCCTGAATATATCTCTTATCTTTTCATCATCTCCGGGATTAGGAAATGACGCCTTAAGTTGTTTCTCTAGCTCCATTTCGACCTTGTAACTGCCACGGAGCAGGTTTCTTAGTCTCGATCCTTTCAAGAGCCGTTCCCATTCATCATATGACAATGCTCGCGTATGGGACGAATCGCGCAACCTTTCCATGCGGTTATATGCATCAACCTTGTTTACCGGCAACACAGCGTCAGCAACCAAAACCACACCTCCTGTCCGGCAAACGCGGATCATCTCATCCAACACATCTCGCGGTTCAAGAAAATGATGAAAACTATACCGCGTAACAACCGCCGAAAACGACTCTGATTCATAAGGCAAAGGCAATACCGTCCCGATATCCCAAGAAATATTCGTCAATCCCCTTTCTTTCTGCCGTGCTTTTGCCTGCTCAATCATTTTCTCAGTAATATCAATGCCCTTAACTTCACGCGCAACCTTGGCAAACTCGCAGGCAACCAATCCGGGGCCACAAGCCACATCTAACACAGTGTCATTTTCTGAAACCTTGCTCAATTCAATAAGCATTTGAATTGAATCCAAATGCCCGGGTAGCTCGGCAAAGGGAATCGCCTGTTTTGTAAACTGGTCGATTATTTTCTCGTCGTGCTTATTCTGTTTTTCTTTTACCATGTATTTGCCTCCCTTTGAATCTCTTCGCGGAATATTACTCCCCAACTACCGCTTCGGCCAAGCTCCTCATCGCATTACTATAATCCTGCCACCGGCCATCCGAAGGTTTTTAAGAATATTTTCATTTATTTGTCCTCAAGTATCTTTGGAAACCTAGTCACGGGTGCTTTCGTGTTTATTTTTGTGTAAGCAAACTTGCGGGAGCTCGTATCATTTTCAAATACGATTTTCATTTTAATGAATTTTTTTAATTTTCTTTCAGCCTTTAGCACATTTTTATAATTGATATTCCTTTGTAAATTTGTTAAGCGAATTTAGTTCAAGAGCGCTAGTAGCGTTGGGGTTTTCTGATTTATTTTTGACCTTTGTCATCTTTAAAGCCAGAGCGCTTTAACTTTGTTGTGCTAAATAACGCCTTGATCCAACATTGCATCAGCAATTTTTACGAAACCAGCTATATTGGCACCCTTGACATAATCAACGTGATCTTGACATTGGCCCCATTTAACACAGTTTTCGTGTATTGACACCATGATCTGTTGCAGTTTTTTATCGACTTCTTCACGTGACCATGAAAGCCTCATGCTATTTTGGCTCATTTCCAATCCTGATGTCGCAACGCCACCCGCATTTGCCGCTTTTCCTGGTGCATACAATATTTTTGCGTCTTGGAATACTTTAACGCCTTCTGGTGTCGTAGGCATATTGGCACCTTCTCCAATAGCCATGCATCCATTTTTCACCAGTGTTTTCGCATCGTTTTCGTTTATTTCATTCTGGGTAGCACTCGGAAAAGCAATGTCGCATTTTACATTCCATGGTTTTTTATTTGGATAGTATTCACACTGAAGTTCTTTTTTACATTCTTGTATCCGTCCTCTTTTTACATTTTTGAGTTCCATAACAATTTTTAATTTTTTACTATCAATACCGGTTTTTATATAAATCGATCCATTTGAATCTGATAAAGTCACTACTTTCGCTCCTAATTCGAGAAGTTTTTCAACAGTGTACTGAGCGACATTACCCGAACCAGATACCGCGCACGTCTTGCCTTTTAAAGAATCTCCTTTTGTTTTCAACATTTCCTGAACAAAATAAACGCATCCGTAACCCGTAGCTTCCGGACGTATCAATGATCCTCCCCAATTCAACGCTTTACCTGTTAAGACACCGGTAAACTCATTACGAATACG
The DNA here is from genome assembly GCA_028693815.1 of Candidatus Omnitrophota bacterium. Classification (NCBI taxonomy): domain Bacteria; kingdom Pseudomonadati; phylum Candidatus Omnitrophota; species Candidatus Omnitrophota bacterium. Next base: position 72,402 of record JAQUUP010000006.1, on the reverse strand, counting down.
TTTGTACTGTCCAAATAAAAAGCCTATTTCACGACCACCAACCCCGATATCCCCAGCAGGAACGTCTGTATTTGGTCCTATATGTCGCTGTAGTTCTATCATAAAAGATTGACAAAAGCGCATAACTTCGTTATTTGATTTCCCTTTTGGATCAAAATCAGATCCACCTTTACCTCCGCCCATCGGCAGCGTGGTTAAAGCATTCTTAAAGACTTGTTCAAATCCGAGAAATTTTAGAATGCTTAGATTTACAGTTGGATGAAAACGTAATCCACCTTTATACGGTCCGATAGCGCTATTGAATTCAATACGAAATCCGCGATTAACGTGGATAGCGCCTTTGTCGTCTTGCCAAGGTACCCGAAATATGATCTGTCGTTCCGGTTCAACAATACGCTCTAAGATACCGCCATCTTCGTATTTTTTATTTTTTTTCAAAAATGGTTCCAGGGATTCCAAAACTTCCTCAACTGCCTGTAGAAATTCAGGTTCTTTATTGTCACGTTTTTTAACTATTTCCAACACCCTTTTACTGTAACTAGTTTTGTTTTCCATTTTTTTTATTCTCCATGGTTATGTTGTTTTGCATAATTTAATAATAACGATTAACTTTGTATATGCTCATTGATTGCCCTGGCCGCGCGCTTCCCTGCACCCATAGCCGCGATGACCGTGGCTGCACCAGTAACAATGTCTCCACCCGCAAAGATATCTTTAATATTCGTTATGCATGTATTTTTATCTGCTTCGATATTTCCCCATCGATTTAACTGCAAACCCTTTATCGTATCCTGTAAAATAGGGTTTGGCCCATTACCAATAGCAACGACAACAGTATCCGTTGTCATCTCAAATTCAGATTTGGCTATAGGTAACGGACGTCTTCTGCCGCTATCATCGGGGTCGCCAAGTTTGTTTTTGATGCAGAGAATTTTTTTAACTTCTTTGGATTCATCTCCGAGTATTTTGATAGGGCTTGTCAGAAGATGGAAGATGATGCCTTCTTCCTCGGCGTGGTGTATTTCATCTAACCGAGCCGGCATTTCTTGTTCAGTGCGCCGATAAACAATATAGACTTTCTCAGCCCCAAGCCGTAAAGCTGACCTGGCCGAATCTATCGCAACATTGCCGGCTCCGATAACCGCAACTTTTTTCCCTACTTTTATCGGAGTATCATATTCGGGAAATTTATACGCCTTCATAAGATTAATTCGTGTTAAAAACTCGTTGGCTGAATAAACTCCGTTAAGATTTTCACCCGGAATATTCATAAAATATGGGAGACCTGCTCCAGAGGCAATATAAAAAGCCTTGTATCCTTCTTGTCGCAATTCGTCAATTGACTTGATTTTTCCTATGACAAAATTATATTTAACATTTACTCCTAGATATTCAATGGCAGCGACCTCATCCATAACAATATTCTTTGGAAGTCTGAATTCAGGAATCCCATAAGTCAGCACTCCGCCTGGTTTGTGCAACGCTTCAAAAATAGTTACCTTGTAGCCCAGCAGCGCTAAATCCGAAGCGCATGTTAGCCCCGATGGTCCTGCGCCTATTACGGCAATCATTTCGCCGTCAATTTTTTTAGACTTTTTATGATTAATCGGAACTTGTTTATTTTCCCGGCTCCAGTCTGCCGCAAATCGTTCAAGGCTACCGATATCGATCGGGTTGCCTTTCTTCTGTAGCACACATAACTTTTCGCACTGATCTTCCTGAGGGCATACCCTGCCACATACAGCCGGTAGATTATTAGTCTCTTTTATGATTTTTATGGCGTCAAGAAATCTGTCTTCTTTTATCGCTAGAATAAACGCAGGGATGTTTACCTCAACAGGACACCCTTTAACACAAGGTGGTTTTTTACACTGAAGACATCGTGATGCCTCGGCGATCGCTTCTTCTTTATTGTAGCCGTAGGGTACTTCATTAAAGTTTTTGATTCTTTCTTTTGGATTTTGTTCTCTCATTTAAACAATCTTTTTAAAGTCAATATTTTTTGTTGATCCCGAAAATGTATTTAAATTTAGTGTGCCCGTCCTCTTCGACATACACCGCCATGCTGTTGCAGCGCTATTTCTTCCTTATCATGGTATCGTTTGCCTCTGCTCATCATGTCTTCAAAATCGACCTGATGACCATCGAATTCAGGTCCATCCACACAAGCGAATTTAACCTTCTCACCAACCAAAACCCTGCATCCGCCGCACATGCCTGTTCCATCTATCATGATTGAATTTAGAGAAACTAATGTCTTGATATTTTTTTCTTTTGTCATTTCAGCAACTTTTTTCATCATAACGGCAGGTCCTATGGCAAAGACAAGGTCTGGCGTATCCTTTTCTAAAAGATCGCGCAGAACATCTGTCACAAAACCTTTTTTTCCTTGCGTTCCGTCATCTGTCGCCACATGAACCGTATGGCAAACCGCTCGCATTTTTTCTTCGCAAATAACAAAATCTTTATTTCGCGCTCCGATTATAACCGTAACATCGTTACCATTTTCTTTCATCTTTTTTGCGATGGGATAAGCCTCGGCAGTCCCAACGCCACCGCCAATGCAAATAACTTTTCCGATGTTTTTGGTGTCGGTAGCCCGACCAAGTGGGCCGACAATATCAAGTATGGAATCCCCTTCATTCAAAGCGCACAGTTTTCTTGTGCTTACGCCAATAGCCTGACATACGACCTGAATTGTGCCTTTCTCCGTGTTCCAATCAAATAAAGTCAAAGGAAATCGTTCGCCTTTTTCATCGATACGCAATATTACAAATTGACCTGGAGAAGCCGCTTTTGCTAAATCCATAAATTCGAATTCGACAAGGTATATCTCTGATGCAATCTTTTCTTTTTTTGTTATGGCATACATTGAAATTATTCCCCTCAGTAAAGTTATATTTATAATTTAACCATTATATATTTATTTATCGACATTTCAATAAAAAGTTTACCTTCTTAGTTTACTTTCTTAGTGAGTTACTATGGTAGAAAATTAATTTATTCCTATTTCTTAGAGCCATTTTTAACTTATGAGATTAAGATTATTTCTTCATACCGTGAGTTTTAAACGCAAGGCGTGAAAAACCAACAATGAACCTTAATTTTGCGGAATGATAGCAATGTAGACCTTTTTAGGTAAATTTATTCGAAGAGCCTTTTTAGGGTGACGCGAAACCTTCTTTTGAATCTATCTACTTATTGGCATTTTCCCGAACTGTTATTTCTTTTCCCAATTTTCCACTAATGCTGCAGTAGCCTTCCACAGAAAGAACATCGCCTGGTTTTGCGTCTGAAATTAGATAGCTTGCAGTTTGTGTTAAATTGTTATCTTCGCGGCTAATTTCTTGACTAATAATTTCCTTTCCATTTAAGGCGACATCAATTTTATTAATATAATGTTGAGCGGGATTACTGGTGCTGTGATAAATAATAGCCTGAAGTATTTTTGTTTCAGGATCAAAAGTTATTTTTATGTCAGATGGTGGATGCGCGTAAGCAGCAGATGCGAGAAGTATGCTGATAGCCATAGTTAAGAAAAGAACTTTTATTTTCATGCGACACCTCTTTCTTTTTTTGTTTTAATTGATTTTAAATTTATTATACTTTTAATCGTTTCTCGGACATCCCCTCGTTACAACAAGATTGACGCCAAGTCCTAAGAAATCTCGACAGACAACATCTCCGCAGCGGATTGGCGTTGTGACACGTATTCTCTTTATTTCATTCATGGCATCAAAGATTCTTGATTTTGGAATTGGTTTGCTTGTTTTGACAGGAATCATTTTAAGCGAGAGTCCTTTTGCTAAAACCGATGAGGTCAATACTCTCGTTGGATTCTCAATTTCTGCCCTAACGTAAACCTCTCCTTTTTCGCAATTGTTTCCTGCGAGTGTCATGATTTCGCTATGGTCGTTAGTCGTGACGATGACTTCGCACCCCTTAGGGCATTCGATACAAATAAATTTTTTTATCATATTAGGCTCCGCAGGTATTCGGAAGCTTGCTGTCCAGCAATTTCGCTATCGCGAGAGACAGAATCCACGAGATCGTAAACTTTAAAAGAATTACCGCAGACAAAAAGTCCTGGGATATTTGTTGTATTAAGCTCATCGGATATAGGACAATTTGTTTTTTTGTTAACGGCAACGCCAGCCATTTCAATCAATTCATTTTCTGGAATCAGCCCAACAGAGACTAAAACAGTGTCGCAGTCGATGGTAAACTCTGATCCAGGGATTGAATTAGAATGATCATCTGCCTTGACGACATCAACTTTCTCAACGCGTTTGTTTCCATGAATGCGCGCAATTTTGTGATTGAAATAAATAGGAATATCAAAATCTTCCAAGCATTGAACAACGTTTCGGATAAGTCCTCGACTTTCTTTTTGAATCTCAATAACAGCTTTGATTTCTGCGCCTTCTAGAGTAAAGCGACGTGCCATAATAAGTCCAATGTCGCCCGAGCCGATAATCACAATTTTCTTGCCAGGAAGAAATCCCTCGATGTTAATTAATTTTTGAGCAAGACCGGCTGAAAATATGCCAGCAGGACGCGTGCCCGCAAGATGCACCATCTCTCGTGTTTTTTCGCGACATCCGGTTGCCATAATTAAAGCCTTGGATCTAATCTGCTGGAGGCATCCTGGCTTTAACACTGTGAGAGTTTTGTTTCTTTCTAAGCGGACAACAAAAGAACTCAAGCTGATTTTGATTTCCGGAATTAATTTTATTTCTTCGATCACTCTTTGGGCATATTCTGGGCCTGTGAGAATTTTTTTAAAATACTCTAAGCCAAACCCGGGATGAATGCATTGATTAAGTATTCCGCCTAATTGCTGGTCTCGTTCAATCACAAGAATATCTTTAACACCATTACGGTAGGCGCAAAGGGCTGCCGCTAGACCAGCGGGACCTCCTCCGACAATCACAAGGTTTTGCTCAGTCATTGTCGCGTTCCTCTGCAATCATTTCTGAACCCGAGCCATTTTTTGTAATTTCAGTTGGCAATTTCTCTAAACGCTGTGAAAGGATTTTGAGGATTCTCGGTGTGCAAAATCCGCCGTGGCAACGACCGGCTTGTGCGCGTGTTCGAAATTTTATTCCGTCAAGCGTGGTTGCGCCTCGATCAATGGCTTCTTCAATTTCTTTTTTTGAAACCATTTCGCAACGGCACACAATGTCGCCATAAGAAGGATTTTTTTTAATAAATTTTCGTATTTTTGCTAATGACAAAGAGAATAGGTGAGCTGTCTTTTTGCGGTGCGCGTGAAAAACTCTTCTCTTTTCTAATTTTAATCCTGATGATTTTAAAATATCACAAACCATGAGCGCAATTGCCGGTGCTGCGGTTAACCCTGGTGATTGAATGCCGGCTACGTTGACAAAGCCCGGTACTGTACTTTCATGGCGGATGATAAAATCATCGCCAGCCACAGGCCGCAATCCTGCAAAATAAGCAATAATATCATTTTTATTAATTGTTGGAATCATGCGACTGACACCTTCTAAAACTTTTTTTAATCCCTCCTCTGATGTGGAAAGGTCCTCTTTGTCGGCGCAATCTTCGGCAGTCGGGCCAATCATCGGATTTCCATCGGAGGTTTTAATGACTAAGATGCCCTTAGACGTTTTTGTGGGAAGCGGAAAAAGTAAGTGATTGGTCATGTGTTCGCGTTTTTTATCTAATATAAATTCTTCACCTTTGCGCGGAGTTATCTTGAAATTATCAATGCCAACGAGACGCGAAATTTCATCGGCAAACAAGCCAGCAGCGTTAATAACGTATCTCGCATTAAGTATTCCATTTGGCGTTGTAATTTCAAAATGTGCTTTTGAATCTTTTTCTGATTTTACTTGTGAGATTTCAGTTACCTTAGAATTGGTATAAATTTTTACACCATTTCGCACTGCATTTTCAGCCATATCGTAAGCTAACCGATACGGGCTCACAATGCCGGCTGTTGGCGCATAAAGTGCGCCGACAGCCGCCTTTGAAAGATTTGGCTCGTAACTTGTAAGCCACGCACGGTTGACAATTCTTAATCGAGGCACTTTTAAACGCGTGCCTTCATTTTTAAGTTTCTCAAGGTGAGCCATGTCCTGATCGTTGAATGCAACAATTAGCTCACCGACTTCTTTAAAATCAACGCCAAGTTCTCGAGCAATTTTTCGAATCAGCTTATTGCCTTTGACACAAAGTTTTCCTTTAAGTGAGTTGAAAGAGTTTTGTGTGCCAGGATGAATAATGCCGCTATTCGATTTGGAAACACCAAAGGCAAGCTCTTGTTCTTTTTCAACAAGTGCGATTTTTAATTGATAGCGAGCCAGTTCGCGTGCAATCGATGTACCGACAACGCCTGCGCCAATAATGATGATATCGTAGATCATTTATTAGAAAGTGTCCGTTCAACAGCCCTTAGCCAACCTGAGTAAAGCTTAGCCGATGTTTTCTTGTTTATTTTTGGAGAAAATTCCTTATCTTTTTTCCAGCATTTCTTTATTTCGTTTGCATTACGCCAATATTTAACAGCAAGACCGGCTAGATATGCAGCTCCTAGTGATGTTGTTTCGATTCCTCTGGGTCGAACAACGCGGCTTCCTAAGATATCAGATTGAAATTGACATAAGAAATTATTAGCGACTGCCCCGCCGTCAATTTTTAAATGTTTGATTTTTAATCCTGAATCTTTTTGCATTGCTACAACAACATCTTTGGTCTGATAGCACATGCTTTCAAGAGCTGCGCGCACAATATGGTTTTTTGTTGTGCCACGGGTAAAGCCGGTAATGCTGCCGCGTGCGCTTTGATCCCAATACGGTGCGCCAAGACCGACAAACGCAGGCACAAAATAAACGCCTTCGTTGCCTTTTATTGCTTTGGCCATATTTTCAGATTCAGATGCTTTATGCAAAAGGTTAAGCCCGTCGCGCAACCATTGAATAGCCGCTCCGGCAACAAAAACAGCACCTTCAAGGACATACGCATGATGCCCTTTTGAGTCGCAACCTAACGTTGTGATCAGTCCGTGTTTTGATGTAATGCGGCGTTTGCCTGTATTGAGCAATAAAAAGCAGCCTGTGCCATAAGTATTTTTTATGGTTCCTGGCTCAAAACAAGTTTGGCCAAAAAGGGCAGCTTGTTGGTCTCCGGCGATTCCAGAAATTGGAATACCTTTAGGAAGGTTGCCTATTTTTACAGTGTGGCCAAATATGCCTGATGATGGTTTTACGTCAGGTAGCATTGTTTTCGGAATTCTAAATTTCTTTAAAAGTGCATCGTCCCAAATAAGCTTCTCAATATTAAAAATCATTGTTCGCGAAGCATTGGTGCAGTCTGTTGCGTGCACAGCGCCGCCCGTTAGTTTCCATAAAATCCACGAATCCGTTGTGCCAAAAAGAAGTCTTCCCTGTTTTGCTTTAAGCTTGGCGCCCTTGACATTTTTTAGAATCCATTCAATTTTTGTTGCGGAAAAATAGGCGTCAACTGGAAGGCCAGTGCTCCTTTTTATGAGGCTAACTATTCTTTTGTCTTTTTTTAAATCATCGCAACGCTTTACCGTGCGTCGGCATTGCCAAACAATTGCATTATTAATGGGTTTGCCAGTTATCTTATCCCAGACAATTGTTGTTTCTCTTTGATTGGTAACGCCAATCGCGGCGATAGAATTTCTTGGAATTCTTTTTAAGATTTCTTGAATGCAATGTTTAACGCTTTTCCAGATTTCGTCAGGGTTGTGTTCAACCCATCCTGGGTGTGGAAAATATTGAGGAAATTCCTCGTAAGCGCTTGTCTTCACTTTGCCATGCTTGTCGTAGACAACCGCTCGACTCCCTGTTGTGCCTTGGTCGATGGATAGGATGTAATTCATAAGCTATTCTAACAACTTACAAAAGACGTGTCTAGGAATAGAGAATAAAAAATGTGATGATTAAAATGGATCGACATAGAAAATTGTTAATGAATTTATGTGCTCTTTTCTCTATTTATATGCTTATGCACAAAGTTACAATTGGGTTTTCTCATTTTTTTCTCCCAATCGAAAAGGCATCGCCCAAATACTTGCCTATCCCATAATATGTTCGGGTCGCAGGATTAAAACTAAAAGGTTTTATTTTCTCTATATCTGGTATTTTAAGGTTTTTAATCATATCTTCATCAACCTTAATATCTTTAATTTCTCCGATAAATTGTGTATGCAAACCAATTTTCGCAGTTTGGATCACGCTACACTCTAGAACAAGAGGAAATTCTTTAATATAAGGAGCATCAACAAGATTACTTTTAACAGCCGTAAGTTTCATCGCGGCAAGCTTATCTTCTGTCGCTCCTGAAATTATGCCGAGATAATCAGCTTCCTTAATGTATTTCTCAGAAGGAATGCTAATTGTGAACGCCTTACGGCTCATTAAATTACCGTAGCTATGAGTAGCTTCGCGCAAAGAAATCGCCACGCACGGCGGAATAGAACAGCAAAGTCCACCCCAAGCAACCGTCATAGCATTAGGCTTGCCCCCCTTATCATAAGTTCCCACAATAAGAACAGGTGTTGGAAACACAATCGTATTTGGACCAATGGATTTTTTCATATACTCTCCTTCCGATATAATTCTCGCCCTATACAACCGTAATAAAATATAAGTTGAGAAAATGTTAATATTGAATTAACCTGGATTTTGCAGTAGCAAAATTTGCCCGCAGGACCTCAGTGTCGCAATTTGTTGCGACTTCTGGTTAAAAAAAAGTCTCAAGAAAACAACCTCAAGATAAATCTTGAGGTTGTTCAAGAAGCAGTCTTTCTTGATTTTTTTGTTACATAGCTTTCATCATGGTGGATGTTGCGCATTTTGTCATTGGACAAACCTTTTTGCAGGTCTTCTTTGCAACGATTACTAAAGCCATAAAAATAACCATCAATGCTACTATCTGTATAAATAATTTATTGCTCATTTTTACCTTTCTGTTAATGAAGATTATTTATATTGTACACTCTTTTAATACATTATTCTAGCAGAGAATTTTTCCAGGATTTTTCCAGGATTTTTCCTGGAATAAAAAATTTCAAGAAAGGAGCTAAAAAAGATCCAATGAGGTAAATTATTGGCTCTTTTTCTTATTGCCGCCTTCCTCCTTTTTTCATAATACATTTTTCATAATACAAAAAGTAGCTGCTTGCTTATTTCTATGATAATATATTTCCATGCTTACACAGTTGAATATAGAAAATTTTGGTCTTATTGAGAAAGTCAGCATTGATTTCTCGGCAAATCTTAATATCCTGACCGGCTCAACAGGAGCAGGAAAATCTATTATTATTGAAGGTTTGCGTTTTGCCTTAGGCGAAAGAATCAAGCCCTCTCAAATTCGCGATAACACAAAACCCTGCATTATAGAGGCAGTCTTTGAATTAAAAGACGATCGCCTTAAAAAACAAGAAAGTTTGAGCGATTTTATTTCAGAGCAAGACCCTGCTTTGATTATAAATCGACAACTTCTTGCTGATGGTCGAAGCAAGATTAAAATAAATGGATTTTCCGTAACTATCGCTCAATTGAAATCTGTAGGCAATCATCTCATTGATTTGCACGGACCACATGATCATCAAATGCTTTTTTCTGAAGAATCTCACATTGAATTCTTAGATCAATTAATTGTTTTTGATAACAAGCAAAAAGAATATCAAGAAATATATCACGATTACTTGAAGCTCAAGACCCAATTAAAAGACCTTGAGAATATGTCTCACTCTAAAGACAGAGATTTAGATCTTTTGGAGCATCAAACCAAAGAACTCGCCCAAATCCCCTTAGATGACGAGTCTTATGAAGAGGTCTGTCAAGATCAAGCCAAAGTAAATAATGCCGAAAGATTGTATGAATGCGCAGCTTCATTAGTTCAGCTTTTTGAAAATACAGAAATCGGAGTCTCGGACACAATCCATAAGGCTTTTGGTGCTATGAAAACTTTGGTTCAGATTGATGATAAAACTTCAAAGCTCGAAGAATATCTTAATAATGTTCAAGAAAATAGCGACCAACTTGTTGCTGAGCTTAAAAGTTATTTGGATAGCCTCTCTTTCGAGCCTGAGGAAGCCCGCGAGATTAATCAAAAATATGATCTTTATGAAAACATCAAACGCAAATATGGCCCAACCATAAAAGAGGCGCAGGAATTTTATATCCAAGCAAAAGCAAAATATGACCTTCTCAGCGATATGGAACATAATGACGCTGAATTAAAGAAAGAAATTCAAAAAAAAGAAATTATCGTAAAGGCTCAAGCAAAAGGATTAACTTTGCTTCGAGAAAAAGCTTCGAAAGAATTAAAAAAGACAATTGAAAAAGAACTTAAAAGCTTAGGAATTGAGAATGTCACTTTTGAAGCGCGCATCTCTCTTGTTGATTTGCATCCAAAGGGTCAGGATAAAGTTGTTTTTTATATTAGTCCAAACGCAGGCGAGGATTTAAAGCCTTTGGCCGAAATCGTATCTTCAGGAGAAGCCGCTAGAGTGATGCTCGCACTAAAAAAAGCTCTGACCAAGGTCGACCCTATTCCAGTATTAATTTTTGATGAGATTGACGCTCAGATAGGCGGGCGACTTGGAACTGTGATTGGTACTAAGCTCAAAGAATTGTCTAGCGATCGACAAGTGATTTTGATTACCCATTTACCTCAAATTGCATCATTTGCTGATTCGCATTTTAAAGTCACCAAAGAAATTGTTAAAGGTCGCACCATAACAAAGGTTATTGCTTTGGATTCAAAAGAGCGCGTTGAAGAACTTTCTGAGATGATGAGTGGAAATAAGAAAAGTAATATTTCTGTTAGTCACGCTGAGGATATGCTCGCAAGCGCTAAGAAAAAAGCTTAAGCGAAGCGAAGACTGCGGAACACCCTTTATTTTGAGCTATAGAAATCTTTTCCTCGATATTTTATAATGAGGCCGTTTAAGAATCTTCTCAAGATTTGATCGCCGCATTCAACGTATTTTTCATGGTCTTCTTTTCGAAATATAGCGGATAGCTGTGAGTTTGTTATCTCAAAGTCAGCGAGCCTCAAGATATCAATGATATCTGTATCCCTGAGCTTTAAAGCAACCCTAATTTTTTTGAGTATGTCGTTGTTAGTCATAAATGAACTCCAATCTTACGGAACGCCAGTG
>JAQUUP010000006.1:0-61138 GCA_028693815.1 Candidatus Omnitrophota bacterium | reverse complement strand
ACGTAAGTTTGTTAGTGAATTTATCCAGCTTTGCTGGACAAATGAACCTCCGTTTTTTCGGAACGCCAGTGACGTAAGTTTGTTAGTGAATTTATCCAGCTTTGCTGGACAAATGAACCTCCGTTTTTTCGGAACGCCAGTGACGTAAGTTTGTTAGTGAATTTATCCAGCTTTGCTGGACAAATGAACCTCCGTTTTATGGAACGCCAGTGCTATCAAGCTGCTGTGCGAATTTACCTTAGGAACCTGCCGTGACGACGCGCGGGTTTTTAAAACACTGCTTCTAAGGGCGCTGGTTTTCCATCTTCATCTGCTTTTATTCGAACCACTTTTTTGTTTTCAAACAAATCTTTACCAACATTAACATGACGGGGACTTCGATTAAAACTCCAACAACGGTTGCTAGCGCGGCACCTGATGAAAGTCCAAACAACATTGTTGCGGTTGCAATCGCAACTTCAAAATGATTGCTCGCACCGATCATGGCCGAAGGAGCGGCATCTTCATAACTTAATTTTAATTTTTTTGCCATCCAGTAGGTTAGCGCAAATATAAAACACGTCTGAATAAAAAGCGGTATTGCAATCCATAAAATAGTCAAAGGTTTATCGAGAATAACTTTTCCTTTAAAAGAAAACAAAAGCACAAGAGTAAAAAGCAGTGCAACGATGGATACGGGGGACAATATGTGTAAAAACTTTTTGTTAAACCAATCGGTTCCTTTGTACGCTATAATCCATTTTCTTGAAAGAAATCCTGCAACCAGAGGCAATGCAACATAAATTGCGATAGAAAGCAACAGCGCTTGCCAAGGAATCGGCATCCTCCCTACTCCTAGGAGAAAACCTCCGAGGACCCCGTAAAGCAATAACATTGTTAAAGAATTAACAGCCACCATGACAAGCGTATGGCTATCATTTCCTTTTGAAAGAAATCCCCATATCAAAACCATTGCCGTGCAAGGAGCGATTCCCAGCAAAATACATCCAGCAAAATAACTTCTCCACAGGGGAACCTGCAACATCTTTATTCCCTGCTGCATTACAACTGTTCCCGCTCCATGAATAGAACCAATTGCCCAATTTGCCCCAGGAGGCATTTTTACGTAATCTATAGCATCAGCCCCAATGAATCCTTTAAATAAAACGCCAAGAAAGAAAAAAGCAATCGCATACATCGTAAATGGTTTTATTGCCCAATTCACAAAAAGAGTTAGCCCGACAGGTTTTGGAGACTTCCCTGCTCTTACAACTTCTACAAAATCGATCTTGACCATGATAGGATACATCATAAAAAATAAACATATGGCAATAGGGATAGAAACAACCGGAGCGTTATTAACATAAATAGCAAAACCATCAAGATAGCTTGCAAAATTTGGAACAATTTTGCCAATCAAAATCCCTGCTCCAATACATAATCCAACCCATAGTGTTAGATATTTTTCAAATATAGACATATTCCTTTTTTGCATTTTATTTCCTCATTATTCTTTAAGGCTTACAAATATCTCTTTATCTGGTTTAAAAGATCTCTCGCGAGAGTTTCATCGCCGATTCCGTAGCGAATTTCAATCTTAATGTTTTTATCCCCTTTGGAGAATACATCAACGGCAACTCGCAAATCGTTTTTATCTTTGCCGCGTAATTGTGTGACATCATTTCTTGCAACCTTGTTTTCGAGAATGATTCCTTTTGCTTTAAAGGCGGATTCAACGGCCATAGAGCCTTTTTCCATTGAAACCTGTTCTTCGGAGATAACTTTTCCAGCTTGCCATAAAGCTGTGCCCCCTGCACCGGCTAAAAGCGCGACGCAGCCCGTTAGAGATGACAATAGGCAAAGCGCAAGAATAAAGGTAAATAGTTTTTTCATTTGTTTCTCCTCATGCTTAATAAAATGTTTATTTTGTTTTTCTTATCTTAGAAATATTTCGCATCTTTTAATAATTCAAAGAAATTAGGATATTGCAATTGATTCATTTTAACATGCTGGATAAAATTTTGTTCAGTTTTATCTTTTTTCCAAACAATTTCTTTTTTAAATTCATCTCTTAATAAAAACGACGCATAGTAGCTCATGCGTCGATCAACTGGAAAAAGCATTTGTATACGCGTTTCTTTGTCTTCTAAGAAAACTTTTTTTTCCTTGGTTTTTTGCAGATAATTTGTTAGTGCGGATTCCATTTGAGTGCCGATGGCCAAAAGGCTGTTCTTTTCTTTTGTTTGTTGCAAAATAATCTGGTGTTGATAAAAAGCGTGCACGATAATAAGAAGACTAAAAATAGGGATTAATATTTTCTTTTTATTTTTAAAAAAATAAATCCATTCTTTGTCTTGAGCGATGGATCCGATAACTAGACAAATGATCGATGCGATTCCTAAAGAAGCATAAAATGCGTACCGTGGTGAAAAAATGAGTCTCATCCCCCATTTTCCTCGACCAAAATAAATAAAAAGATAATTACCAATAATCCAGAAGATAAAAAAGCTAAGTATTTTAAAATTAATCTTCTTTCTTTGGACAAACAGCATTAAAAAAAAGAAAACAACTAAAAACCAAGACAGATCTTTGTAAGAAGTTAAATTTGGTAAAGTATAAATCCAAATGGCTTTCCCTGTTAGCAGGATGGCATTTGATGCACGTACAAGAGGATCTGCAATTGTTGAAGCAGCTTTTATTTCTACTAAGAAAATGACAACACTTAAAACCCAGACGATAAAAGGACTAATGAGTATTTTTTTCCAATTTTTCCTTTCAAGGCATAAAAACGTAAAAAGGATAACCCATGGTCCTGTCAAGATTCCCATCGCTGAAAATAATGGTGCGATAAATATGCACGCCATAACCGAAAAATGCCAACACGGTTTTTTTGTTTGTTGGTAGTTGATTAAGCTATAGAGAGAAAAAAGAATAATTGGCAAACTCAGTGTAAAATGTGAAAAAGCAATTTCCAGACAACGCGTATAGCCTGTGGAGAGAAGAACAAAAGCTCCTGCAAAAATTCCTGCAGTTTTAGAGCCTGTTAGTTGCTCGATAATTTTCATCAAGATTAAACCAGACAAGAAAAAAGCGAGCGTGACAAAAAGATGTGAAAGCAGAGGATTTAGCCAGGATATTTTAAAGCAAATAAAATAAAAAAGACGAAAAAGTGGAATAAAATGTCCATCTCCGGGAAGTAAGAGGTATCCAAAAAAATCTCCCATCCCTTTTATCTGAGAAATAAGATAAAAATTATCAATATCATCTAAAGAATAAGACCATCGCAATGTTGGGGTAATTATAAAAAAGGCGAGAAAAAAGATATAAAAATAAGGATTTCTAAGAAAAGACAAAATGTTTGGTATTTTTTTCATAAATTAAATGAGGGCATAATTTACGGATGTTTTTATGACGTAAATTAAAGCCCGAATTTATCCAGAAAACATTTCAATATTTTCTGGACTGCCTATTATCGTTTGGCCGGTCTAGCTTTTATTTCAAAGTGAAGATTGCAGAACATTCTTAATTACGTATGTGTCCTTGGAATTTCGGAATCTAAAGAGCTGTCCCTGTTTGGGGCTGTCCCCTTCTTCAAAGAGCTGTTTCTGTTTGGGGGCTGTCTTCTTCTTCTTCTTCTTCTTCTTCTTCTTCTTCTTTTCCTTTTTAAACGAGTGCAATCTTATGGAACGCTAATGACGTAAGTTTGTTAGTAAATTTATCCAGCTTTGCTGTACAAATGAACTTTAATTCCTACTGAATTTTAATAATATCGTCCTCGATGATAATACGTTTAAGCTTGTATAGAGATCCTAAAGCCATCTTATATTTTTTCTTACTCACGCCAAATAATTCATAAATTATTTCAGGCGAACTTTTATCGGTTACCGTAAATATTCCACCCACTCTATTGATTTCAGCAATGATTTTCTCTTCAAGATCATCCATTTTCTGGTATCCCTGAATATGCAAACTCAAATCAATTCTTTTATCTGCACGGATTTTCTTAATAAAGCCTTGTACTTTTTGACCGTATTCAAGAGTCTGAAACGCTTCATTTTTATAAAGCAGTCCCCAATGCGAATGATTAACAATGGCATTATATCCAAGCTCTGTTTGATTGCAAATCACAAGATCAACTTTTTCATTCTCTTTAAAAGCCACAGGCTTTTGATCCAAAAAGGCGTTTAACTTTGATGACGCCGCTAAACGATCGTGTCGATCATCTTTATAGATATATACAACGTAAGACACCCCTTCTTTCATAGCTTCTTGTTGCTCGGATAAAGGAACAAATAAATCTTTAGGCAGTCCCCAATCTAAGAATGAGCCTATTGGTAAAACATCGAGTACCTTAAGGCACGCAAACTCTCCTAAGATCGCGTGTGGCTTTTTGGTTGTCGGTATTATCTGCGTCTCTGACTCGCGATAAAGAAAAACTTTTAATGAGTCCCCAGCATTATAATTATCCGGGACTTCGGCTGTCGGAAGCAATAATTCACCGTAATTTCCTGCGTCTAGATAGACGCCGTCTGCTGATGTTTTCACGGCTTTTAATTTATTATATTTTCCAATCTCAATCATTTATACCTTCTCGCTACATTTAATCATATAGTTTCTTGGATTATTAGACATATTGCCTTTTAAATCTTTTCGTTCCGAGAACTTAATTCTCTCCTAGCATAATAACGTAGATTTCTAAAAGATGATCATGATTTGATTAGTGCAATATTTTCTTCTTCAATAGCATCTCGATGTTGATAATATCTTTTTTTCCAATACCCACGGTTAAAATACCAAAACATTGCGAGACCTTGGCAGATGTCTGACACGTTCATTCCTAACCACAATCCGTTTGTACCAAGTTGAATAATAATAGATAATATGTAAGCAATAGATATTCTGAGACCTAATTGAAATATTCCAGTCATTGCAGCTGGTGCAATCGTATCTCCGGCTCCTGCAACGCCAAGGCCGAATATTAAAGCGGGGGGTAAAAATGGTAGAGTCACTGCAATGAATTTTAAGAACGTGCTTCCTGTCTCAACGACTTGGGGATTAACGTTAAAGGCACTTATAATGCTTTTTGAAAAAATAAAGAAAAATACAGACAAAGGGATAACCATATATTCATAATATCGTAATGTTAATTTTGCGGTTTGAGTTGCTCTTTCAGGGCGTCCGGCTCCCATGTTTTGTCCAATTAAAACTGAACACGCGCTTCCCATTCCAAGGCCAAGCATTACAACGGAGAGTCTAAGTCGCGTAACAATACCAAAAGCAGCGATGTACGTTTCACCATAAGAAGTCACGAGATATAATAAAAGGAGAATTGATACCTGTCTTAAGAATATTTCAATTGATGAAAAAATACCAATTTTAAAGATTCGTGAAATGACAGCGATATTGATTCTTGAGACTGCCTTTTTAAAATGTAATGTTGAGTGACCAAATAATAAGTGCCACAAAAGTAAACTGACTCCGACAGCCTCGCTAATAATGGTTGCTATCGCAGATCCCGCTACCTCCATTCTTGGTATAAATCCCCAGCCGAAAATAAAAATTGGATCAAGCGCAACGTTTAGTAAATTAGAAAATATTAATACTTTTAGAGGAAAAACAGCCTCGCCAGACCCGCGTAAAGCTTGACTAAGCCCGATGAGGAGAAAGATAAAAATTGACCAGAGAAAGCTTATCTTTAAATATTCGAGAGCCACGGGGATAATGGCAGGCGTGGCTCCGGATAAGCGTAAAAGCCATGTTGTGCCAAAAAGCCCAATACAGATCATCGCGCCTGCACAGAAAATACTTATAATGATGATCTGAAAAAGTACACTATCAGCATTCTCGTATTCTTGTTTACCGATAAAATGCGAAATCAAGACTGTTGCGCCTGAAGAAACGCCCATAACAACCATAATTAAGAATCCAAGAATAACATCCGCGATTGATATTGCAGCAACGGCAATGTAACCAAGTTTGCCAACAAAAAATAAATCGGCCAAAGTAAACAAATTTTGAAGAAATGCTCCAATCATCATAGGAATGGCTAATCTCCAAATCGAGCGACTTAAAGGACCATTTGTAAGGCTGGTATAAATTTTTCGTTTTTTTCTATTGCTCATCTATTTTAATTATCTATTTTTATTGCTGCCCTTTTGTGTATTTCGAGTCCAACTTTTTCAAGAGCTAGTTTTGCGGCAAGATTAATTGGAACCATTTTTCTATCGAGAGCGCAACCCATGCTGATAATTTGAATGGTGTAATCGGTTAATAAAGATGGGTGCGTGTGCGCTGCAATAAGCGACATTGCTTTCTGATGAGCTTCGGGGTATTTTTCTCTAATTATTTTGCATCCACCGTAAACATACTTACCGTATTTGTTTCTTATCGTAAAAAATCCAAATAGTCGACAAATCAAAGGCCTAAGCGTATAAATCGCACAACGACCGTTATTGGGTGCGTCTGGATCTTGATTTAGAAAAACGCATTTTCTTGAGCCTTGAGTCGCATCGATCAGCTCAAGATATGTGTCGGCCTGGTTTGTTCGCCATAATTCAACCGCTAGCGGAAGCATCTCAATTGCGGTTGTTTCGACTTGGGCTGTGGCACAGCATTGCGCACATCTATCTGGGCAATGGATACCAGAATCGTTTTTAAGCTGTGAGGATCTTTGATCGACTTTTGAAAAAAGTTCTAAGAGCTGCAGAATAACAATTTTATCGGTTTTAGGCAAAAGCGTATCGATTTTTCTTGAATTTTGCGGGATGCCATCTGGAGCATTGTTCATTTTAATAATTTTTTTAAAACTAGGAATCGGTATTTAATTAATTGTTTTGTATTTTCGCTTTTAAATTCAACAAATAAATAAAATCAAACATATCATTTATAAGCACTATACCCTGTAACTGATGTACTCCTTTATATTCTTTTGTTAATTTTTCGTCAAGAAGAATTTGGTTGGATAGGTTTCTTTTGCCAGTGGCCAACGAAAGTGGTGAAGTATTCTGGCACGTTAGTCTCAAAAGTCATTCGTTCTTTGCTGAATGGATGAGTAAAAGAAATTGACTGGGAATGTAGTGCTAAGCGCTTTTGTCTAGATGCATTTTTGCCATATTTGCTATCTCCGACTACGGGGTGGCCTTCATTTGCAAGGTGAACGCGTATTTGATTCTTTCTTCCAGTTAAAAGATTGATCTTTAATAAACTAAACTTCGATGTCTCCCCAATGACGACATATTCGGTATGCGATAGTTTTCCTTCTGTTCTATCTTTAGTGGAATGCACCATATATTCCTCGTCTTCAATTAGATAGCTCGAGATTGTTCCGCCTTTTTTTGCCATCTGTCCATGAACAACAGCATAATATGTTTTGATTGTGTTTTTCCAATCATCTTTTAAAAATCTTTGCACTTGTTCGGTCTTTGCAAAAATAAGTATTCCAGAAGTATTCTGGTCTAGCCTATGCACAACATAGACACATTTTTTTGATTTTGAATTACCCTTGCGAACATATTGGTTGAGTGCAGAATGAACAGTATCATTTTTGTTCCACGCGGCAGCAACGGTTAGAACACCCGCGGCCTTGTCGCCAATGATGATATCACGATCGTCATATAAAATATTGAAATTTTTGGGTTGATATCTTTTAGGTATTTTATTGCTTTGAGGCATGAGGTTGTTTCTTTACGCTTTCTTTTTGATGAAATTTATTAATAAAACTAAATGTTTTTTATGATAAACTAATTTTAATAAACAAAAAATAATCTTTAATCAACGAAAATAAAAATGACAACAACGACTTTAATCACTTGCAAGAAAGATTATGAAAAAATACTTGCGCGTGAAATTAGCTTATATGATATCAATTTTTTAAATAAATGTCACGGAGGGATTCTCGCGCAGTGGCAAAATCAAATATTATTCAAACAATGCGAAATACCTTTAAGAAATCTCTGTTTTGCGCGTCAGGTTTTGGAGAATCCTGTTTTTGTTTGCGCAACATCTGTGAATAGTTTAACCGAGAAGCTTATCAATCTTTTTATCGCGCATATTGGACAAGAACGTATTGTTGCGCCGTGGGCACGCCTCTTTTCTTCTTCTGGCAATGAGCAGTTGGCTCATCACGCAAAAACCGTTGAAAAAAACTGGTCTAACAAAATGCTGAAGAAAATGTCTCGGATAGCAAAACTTGCCAAAAAAGATATTCCCTGTACTCCAGAATTCTCTGAAGGATTTTTTGTTTACTTTACAGGCTTTAACCAGGCCTTCGTTTCCTTCAAAGCCCTTTGTGCAGGGCAGCAACGAATGCAAATGGATCCAGCCGCACCGTCACGGTCTTATCTTAAAATAGAAGAAGCCTTTAAAATATTTGGTCACCAGCCTATATCCAATGACACTGTTATTGATCTTGGAGCTGCTCCTGGCGGATGGAGCTATAGCGCAATGAAGCGTGGTGCGTACGTTACCGCAATCGACAACGGACTGCTTAAGGGCGTTGCTCGATCAAACAAAAATATATATCATTTAAAAACTGACGCGCTTAAGTATCGATATATTGATCGTAGACCTGCTGATTGGCTTTTGTGCGACATTATTGAGAAACCAGAAGTCATTTTAAATCTTTTGCGCAAATGGCTGAGTCAAAAATGGTGTCGCTATTTCATTGCCAACATTAAAGTTGGAAAGAATGATCCTATTTTATTATTACGAAAAATTAGAGATGCTAAAGGAGGACTTCTCCCTCATTGCAAGATTTTACGTGTAAAGCAACTGTATCACGATCGAGAAGAAATTACTTTGATGGGTCAAGTAAAATAGAAATGCTTTTAGTTGATTTGCTCAAAAGGATTTTGTGATTTCTTTAGACTGTCTTTTTACCAATCAATTGGGAAATAATCTTTTAAAAATTTTCCACACCAATGCTCACCCTTTAAGATACCATCAAAAAACGGATCACACACACGCGCGGCACCATCAACAATATCTAATGGAGGTTGGAAGTCGTGCTGTTCTTGTTTGTGAATGGATAGTGCTGCCGGATCTTCATCCGTGACCCAACCTGTATCAACCGCATTCATAAAAATACCGTATTTTGCCAACTCTCGAGAAGACGTATGTGTCAGCATATTCAAAGCTGCTTTAGCCATATTGGTATGAGGATGACGTTCGCTTTTTTTAAAGCGTAAGAATTTTCCTTCCATTGCTGACACATTAACGATATGTTTTTCTCCAGTATTGTCGCGCTTCATTAGAGAGACAAGACGATTGCACAAAACAAATGGGGCAATCGCGTTGACCAGCTGAAGCTCTAACATTTCGGATGTAGGAATTTCTCCTAACTTTAAACGCCAACTATTTGTTTTGCGTAAATCGACTTGTTGTAAGTCCGCATCTAATTTCCCAGTTGGAAAAACTTCTTCTTTTGCTAAAGCGTGATCATAAGTATAAGGAATTTGAGAAAGTTGTGCCGAAGAACACAATCCAATGCCCGGCGTTCGCCCATTCCAACTTACTGGCAACGCAAGATCTGTGGCAAGACTAGATTTAGAAAAAGATATCAAGACTTTTTTGCATTCTTCAAAATGATTTAACACCATTTGTGCAGGTTGCGGTAAATCCTTGAAATTTAGTGTTTCATTAGCAATCATATGCGCATAAAAACCTGGTGGTCGTCGAACGGTCTGCGCTGCATTGTTAATTAATAAATCCAATCGATCGTATTTTTGTTCGATATATGTGCAGAAGATTTCAACGCTAGGCGTGTGGCGCAAATCTAATCCATAAATATGTAATCTGTGTGACCATTTCGCAAAATCTTTTTCTTTAGAAAATCTCAAAGCTGAATCTACCGGAAACCGTGTTGTTGCGATCACTTTGGCTCCGGCACGCAACATCATTAATGTTGCGTGATGCCCAATTTTTAAACGTGAGCCTGTGATCAGCGCGACTTTATTGTTAAGGGGTGCGGTTTGGAATCTTTTTTGATAATTAAATTCAGCGCATTTCGGACACATAGCGTCATAAAAAAAATGTAGGCGCTTAAATTCAGATTTGCAAACATAGCAATTGCGATGAGATTTTAATTCTGAATAAGAGTGATCGGAGTGGGTTTTACTCTCAAGAAGTTGTTGGGGGGCAATAAAAACCGACGATTCGCGAGCTTTGCGGATTCCTGTTTTTGCGCGAGCGGATCTTTCTTTTTTGATAATCTTTTGACGCTTGGCTTGACGAATATCTCTTTTGCGCTTAAGCTTTTCATCGCTCGTGGGCTGTGCAAGCTTACCAGCAGCTTTTAAGAGAAGAATACGCTCTTCTTCGGATAGAAGTGCCAACTGTTCGCTATTTTCGACAAATTTTTCGAGTAAAGAAACACAGTTAGCGATTTCTTCGGAAGAATATTTTTCTGAATCACTTTTTTGTTTCATAATATAGAAAAGTGTTTTTTTAGGATAGCTTTGATGGCTAAGGTCGTCTTAACGATTCTTAATTATATTTAAAAGTTCTTTGGCGGCTTTTTCTGGGCCTTGCCTCTCATATCCTGCGATACCAAGCCGTGTTCTCATTTGGCCAACAAAAAGATTTTTTTGATAAAACTTTGCGAAATATTCTTTCGCGAGTTCATCATGCAAACTTTTATATTGTGCTGGACCAAAGACATTTGCAAAATAGGAATGAACAAGTCCCGTGGATGTTGTTGTCCCTTTGCTCATAACGGTGCCTTCACGAAATATTTGTAAGGCGCTCTCAGAATTGTTGATTTGTTCAACAGCGGGATGTTCGTCATCGATTTCTTCATAATTATTCGCGTAAATAATAAAATCAATTTTGTATCCGTGTACAACGCGATCAAATGACGCAACAGGAAGTATAATACGGGCATTTGTCTTGTTTGGACTCATAATAATGGCTCGATCGATTTGACCAAACGCATATCCTGTTTTTAGATCATCCAGGCGCAAGAAAGCTCCAATTTCTGTCCCATAACCAATCGCATCGCCGTCTTTATTAACTTGGATCGAACCCATATCATCTGCGATAATGATCATATCTTGGATTTCGTCTTTTCCTAGATCACGCAGAGCTTCGATTGTCTCGGACTTGCCAGCACCGGTATCACCAATAAGCAAAATTGTCGTAGCTTTATTTTCAGGTAACATCACATTTAGAAGCGCTCCATGAAATGGTAAAATACCTCGGCGCATCATAATAACGTTGTGAAGCGTTAAAACCATCTTTTTGAGATAGCCAAAATACCCAAATTCATCTTCACTGGGAACGACGGCGGTGAGCATTCCATTTTTGTAATCTTCATAGAAAACAGTTAGCGATTTACCAAGGCCCTCGATGTTTTCTTTGGACACACCAAAACAATAAACAGCATCAGGCTTTTTAGTTAGCTTTTCATCTTCCGCAAGCTCAAAAAGATTACACAAGGAAAAGCCAAGTTCGTAAAATTTACGATGAAAATAAATAAGAATAACAAGTTGACCGACTTTGGCGGGATAACACAACCAATCGTTTTCCTCTAGCTTCACTTTTTCCAATGGATTTTGCTTGACTTGCTCAAACATGCCTGTGCGCTTATTCATTGGAGGATTCAGTATTAGTGGAGGATACATCAAAATTTGTCGAATAATCGGGACTGAATTTAATTTTTCATATTCAGAGGATCCAAACGGTATTTTTTTAACAATTGTAATGCTGGCAATTTCTGCGCCCGCCCGTACTTGACGATATATTCGAGGATGAGTGCCGGTGATATTTTCCTGGATGTCGCGGTATGCAGCTCTGACAAGATGCATCAATTGTTCAACAGTATTGTTAAAAATTCTGTAAGGGCGATCTTCTTGCGTGCTTTCTTCGTATTCGCAGAGAATAAAACGGTCGAAGCTTCTCCAGTTGTTGTAAATGTATTCAACAAATTCATTTAATAATTTCTTATCTTTGAAAAATGTAGAAGATTCTTTAACAACGTTTGGGATTAGGTTTCCTGACATTTTTGTTAAGAAGTGAAAAGTTTTAACAAGGTTTTCAATATCTTGGTTTGTGATTTCTTTTTTTTCAAAGATACCAAGTAAATAAGAATGGTGTTTCTGTAGCTGTTTTATGCAAAGTTTTAAAATATGAATAAAGAGTGGACTTGCCAGCAGCTCATCAACAGTCTCGCAAATTCTTGTTTTGGTTCGAATAATAACTTTCTTTTCGAATACGTCAAATTCACAAAAATTCATTTACAGCTCCTTTAATAATTGTTTAAGTAAAATTAGTATAGTATCTTCGTCTTTTTTTTCAACAAAATATAATATTTATTTTTATAGAGAATGTCTCGTTCTGCGAGTATGCCACGTGGGTCAATTTAATTTTGTGCAAAAATCACAAAGCATTGAGGCCTTGTCTATTTTATAATTTTCTTTTTTTTGATCTTTTTCGTTTAACTAAGTGGATTCCTTCTTCGCTTATCCCCTGAACATCTTCAATTGTATAAAAAGCATTGGGATTGAATTTTTTAATAATGCCAACGAGTCTAGAGATTTCGCAACGTCTAACAATAGTGTAGATGATGTCGACTTTTCCAGTCACTCCTTGGCCTTCGACGCTCGTGATTCCATACCCATGACTTTTAAGAAATTCAATCAAAGAAGACGCGTCTTTGCGGGTAACGACTCTAAGGATTTGAAATCCTATTGCTAGTTTTTCTTCGAGGATTATTCCAACATATGTTCCCGTGGCAAACCCAGCGGCAAAGCCTATGTAGCAGGCAGGATTTGATAGGTTGAGGATAATTTGCCTAAAAGCCAAAAGCCAAATAAGAATTTGGAAAAATCCAATCAGTGGAGCAAGTATTTTTTTACCCTTCGAAAGAAGCATAATGCGAAGGGTATCCATTGAGACATCGCAGACTCTCGCTAAAAAAATTAAAAATGGCAAGAAAAACCATTGATAAGATGCGCTTTGATTAGTGAATAATTCTAATGTCATCATTTTAATTCTCCTTTAAAAATGCAAATAACCGCAGCCAAAATAAAGAGTGATGCCCAGATGTATTCTTGTTTTAAGTTTTCTTTCATATAAAAAATTGAAAAAGGAATAAAAATGGACAGCGTGATCGCCTCTTGAAGAATTTTTAATTGTCCAAGGCTCATCACTTGATATCCTGTGCGGTTCGCTGGTACTTGTATCAAATATTCAAATAATGCGATTCCCCAGCTAATCAACGCCGCGATAATCCATGGCTTTGTGTTCAGGTTTTTTAGATGACCGTACCAGGCAAAAGTCATAAATATATTGCTAAAGGCAAGCATTCCAATTGTAATTAAAATTTTTTGCATCGATTTTATTTTTTATATTTTTAATGTGAAATTTTATTTAAATTTTAATGTGAGGTAATTTTTACCTTCGTTAAAGCGTTTTAGTAAGCAAATTATCTGTTAATCTCAACCATTCCACAATAAGCCGTTTGAGCTCAATTTCATGATAAAGTTTATTGAATTTGTTGTCTTCAAGCTTGTTGACTTCGTCAATAAAATCCTTAAGTGTTGTGCGACCTAAAGAATAGTTCTTTCTTTCATCTTCCACAATGGATTGGGCAAAAATAATTTTGCTTTTGGCAAGCACGATAAGCTGCCTCTCGTTTGCGATTTGATTGTTTAAATTCTTTAAATTAGAATGAAGACGAAGATAAATATTTTCATTTGATAGCTTTGTTTTTTCAAGATTGATTTTAGCGATTTCTAATCTTGCGCGCTCAACCGTAGATGGAAAAGGCCAGTCAAACGAAAGTCCGGCGAAAGCCATTTGATCGCTATCCCTTAAGTCTCGATCAGAACCCTCTTTTGAATAACCGGCAATAATATTAATTGACGGTAAAATCTCATCAGCATACTGGTTGATCTCAAGTCCGCCCTTGTTTTGCAAAAGATTTAAAATTTGTATTGTGCGACTTTGCGTCTTAAATAATTCATAATCAGAATCAAAATCAATAGCGACTTCTTCATAAACAGATGGATTTGTTGGCTCCAGGGCTTCTGTGGCATTATGTCGAATTGATTCTTTGATGAGATTTAGATATTTAGCGTATGCATTTTCAAGCGCAATCAAGGCTTCCTTTTTAGCGGCAACCTGAAGCTCGACCTTGTTGACGTCTACGGGCAGAGCAATCTTATGCTTCTGACGTTCTTTTGTGTTGTCAAGCAACTTTAAATTTTCATTTAAAGAGTTTTGAGCTGTTTTGACGTTTTCATAAGCAGAATACCAATTATAATAAAGCTGAATAATCGATGCTAAATAATCTTCGTAGGCTTCTGTGATCTGGAACCTTGCGACTTCAGTTTCGAGACCAATAATTTTAGAGAGTAGCCGTGTATTTCGACCAAACGCATTCTGGGCGATGGGTTGCGAAAATGTTATATTAAATTCTGAGCTTACATTTCGTGCGCGTGACGATACTGACGAATCGTATTCCGCTGCCAGTGTTGTGCCTGTGTAAGGAAAAAGCTTAGATAGTGAAATTTTATTTTCATAATCATTGTCGCTCGGATTAAAAAGAAAATCATATTGTCCTTTGATAGAAAGAAGAAAATCCCCTGTCGGAAGGCTGAGGGTTTTCTGGTATTTAAGCTTAAGCTCATCGATTAAGATTTCTTCAAAGCGTGTGTCATTTTGTGACGCAAGATTAACAAAATCTTCAAGGGGTAAGACTTTAATACTTTTTTCCTGAGAAAAAGAAGCTATTGATACAAAAAGAATTAAAAGAATAAGAAATATTTTTTTCATGATAATCGACACCTCGTATTTTGAATAAAACTATAAAGACTTGGAATAAGAATAAGTGTGATGGTTGTACCAAAAATAAGTCCCCAGCAGAGCGCCAGCATCATTTGTGCAAGCATCGAATCGTATCCAGCCCACCCGTATGCTGTTGGGATGATGCCGACGACCGTTGTTAGCGTTGTGAGAACAACCGCGCGAAGTCGTGTTTTTGCGATCTCAGCGATTTGGTTGTTAATTTGATCTTTGCCTAGAGATGAATTAAAATCACTATCCAGTTTAACCAGCATAATAATCGCGTCATTGACAACAACGCCAGCAAGACCGAGTGCTCCAATAACCGCAAAGAATCCATACATGGAAATTCCGTGTAACCAAAACGCCAAAATAATGCCAACGATACCAAACGGAATTGTGAGCATAATAATAAATGGCTTAAATAGTGAATTAAACAAAAGGGCTAAAATAATATAAATTAGCACAATGGCCATTAAGATGGCCACGCTAAAGTTTTTTTGTGACTCTCGTGTGTCCAAGACTTCTCCTGCGAATTCCACAATCGTCGATGGGGATTTGGCCATAATCTTGCTAAAAACATTGTGTTCAAAATAATCGGCAATATCTAGAGGTGTTTTTCCAGACCCCGGCTTGATATCCGCAAAGATGGTTGTGGTACGTTTCAGGTCTTCACGGATGATTGAGTCGGGCTTCTCAATCTTTTCAACAAAAACGATATCGCCTAAAGGGACAAGATAGTTTCCTGCGTTTTCGACTGGAAGCTCAAGAACTTTTTCAATACTGTCTTTGGCGCTATCGGTTGTGGTTAGTCGCACATAAATTTCTTCATCATCTCCCATAAAATCATATAAAATTTTTCCTTCTAAAGAAGCGCGAAGTGTTGAAGCGATGTCCGAAGGATTTATCGCGAGTCTTCGAATTTTATCGCGATCAAGTTTGATGCGGTATTCAAGATTTAAAATCGGTCGATCGATTTCAACGGCAGTCAGAGCTGGGGATGATTTCATGATTTCACTCAATTCATCGCAAATTTTAAAACGACGCTCATCATTATTTTCTTTGACTAAAATTTCAATAGGGCTCTCTCCTGATTGTCCGTGCCATGTTTTTCGAAATTTTAATTTTTTAAAATTTTCAAGGTTGGCAAATTCTTTTTCCCATTGTTTAATGAGTTGATCGGCGCTTTTTTCTCGCTTTTCTTTCGGCAAAATTTCTATGTTTATGCGAAACTGATTTTCTGTTGCCGCTGAACCTCTACGAGTTTGGGCGACCTGATTTCTAAATCCAACGACTTCTTTGCCAACAGATTTTAAGATAATATCTTCAATCGCTTGAGTAAAACGAGCCGTTTGGTATCGTTGCGTTCCTTCAGGAGCTTCTCCTGTCAAAATAATTTGTCGCGTTTCCTCATCTGGAAACATAAGGAATTTCATTCGATAAGTGCCAATGATTGCAGATATAACAAGAAGAACTGCAAAACAACCAAACACAATGAATTTTAAAGGAAGCAATTTTTTGATTAATTTTGCGTATATCCTTTCGCAGAAATCAAACCAGTGCTTTTTAGAGATCTCGGCTGGTGAAAGTGTTTTTTTAAAAAGTTTTTTAACATGTTTGTTAAGATTAAAATCGTGAACAATCTTATTTAATTTATCTCCCAAAGGTAAAATCATGTGTCCAGGGAGAATAAAGAGTGCTTCAAATAAGCTTCCACCAAGCATAACAAACACAATTAATGGAATAAATCCAACCATGGCGCCAAATCTTCCAGAGAAGAAATATAGCGGTATGAAGGCAACACAAGTTGTTAGGATGCTTGCTATAATAGGTAAAAACACAAACGAAGTTCCTTTGTTGGCTGCTTGTTCTGGGTCCATGCCTGTGACGCGAAATCGCGAAATGTTTTCAGAGACCACAATGGCATCATCAACAACCATTCCCATGACAATGATGACTGCGGCAAGCGTAATATTATTAACAGAGTATCCTGCAAAGAATGCGGCAATTAAAGCAAAGCAAAAAGTAAATGGAATGCCCATTGCGACACATAACCCTGAACGAAAATCCAGAAATAGAAAAAGTGCAAACGCAATCAAGATAAATCCAATTGCGCCATTAAGCATAATTAAAGAAAGTCTATTTCGTACATCAAAAGATTCATCGTCTAATAAAGCGATTTTAATGCCGCTTTCCTTTGCATTGTTTTGCTCAAAATTCTGAACAACTCGAGTAACGGCATCAATGGCTTCGATGATTCCAACCTGGGAGCTTTTGACTACATTAAGGACAATGCCTTCTCTCCCGTTTATTTTTGTAACGGTTTTTGTTTTTTCATATCCTTTAACGACATCGGCGATATCGCTTAAACGAATAACTTGTCCTTCAAAACCACCTTGAATCGCTAGGTTCTTTAGAGCCGTAATATCGGTCAGCTCGCCAAAAAGCGTCACTTTTGGTTCTTGAATATTTTCGATGTTTCCGGCAGGCTGTCGGATATTGTTGGCTTGAATTTCCCTGATAATCGTATTAAAGGGAATTCGGTATTCGATTAATTTTTCAGGATGAATTTTGATATGAATTTCATCATCTAGGTATCCAGAGCGTGATATGGAGCTGACTTCGGAAATACTTAAAAGTTTATTTTCAAGGGCTAGCGCGTAGGATTGCAGTTTTTGACGCGATAAGACATCTAAGATATTTTTGTCTTCTAGAAAAAGAACGATGTCAATGATCGCTTTACGAGAGGTTTTAAAAACTCGAATATTAGGGTCGTCTTTGACATCATCAGGCAAATCAACATCAAGCGTGACGTTTCGTATTTCTGTGATAACGTCGTCTTTGTCCGGGTAATCTTTTTCAATTTCGATGGTAACAGACGAACTGCCAACACCCGTAGCGCTTGTGATTTTGTAAATCCCATCAAGGCTTCGCACCGCCTCTTCAATAGGGCGCGTAATATAATATTCGACCTCTTCTGCTGAGGCACCAGGATAATTAACAGAAATACGCACAGTATCAAAAGTAATGTCTGGAAGCTCTTCTTTTGGGATTTGATTCCAGGCAATAATACCACCAACAAAAACCGTTATAAAAATAAGATTGGCCAATAAGTGGCGTTTAAGGAAAAAGTTTATGATTTGTTCTTTAAACAATTTATTTTATCTCCTGTGAAAGCTGATACAGAACGCCACCAGCGATTTCGTCTTTCGGCGCCATGAGTTGACGCGCTTTAATGCGGACTTCTGTTTTTTTATCCGTATTAATTGAAATAGTCAGGTTGACATCAGCCCCATAAACGTTTGCTGTAATTGTTTTTCTTTGTGTATTGGATTTTTTGATTGTCCCAATTTTTTGTAGCAATTCAAGTGCTTTGTCGAAAACTTTATCTGGACTACTTTTGTAAATACCAACCACGCTATCTTCGCCGATTAGGATGCCAGCAATTCCAGCTGGCAAGAACGCAACGCCTAAAGCTGTAGCTGCTCCATAAATTGCCGCACTCTTTAATCCTATTGGTCCCATGGCATCAAGCATGATTCTCGCAACAAGTTCTTGAGCACTCTGGATATTGGTGTAAATTTTATTTTTTATGCCGATGTCATACGCCAAGACTGTGGGTAACTCTCCTTTTGTGTAATCTTTAATAATCGCCTTGCCTAAATTGAGGTGTAATTCATCAATTTGCATTGACATTTGCTTAGCAGGTTTTTTATTTTTGTTGTTAATTTGCTTTTGACCATCCTCTTGCTGAATTACTTTAAGAGAATCAACATTAAGTTCACCGGTGGCATTTTTTACAACAATCATTTCCTTTAGGTCTAAAGCTACCAGTGGCAAGTGAAGTTTTCCTTTTAAAATTGAGGGCAAATTGTATTGGACTTCCATTTTATTAATGTCAATTAAAATTCCCTTTGGAAAATCCTTTGGATTGTAAACTTTTAATCCGTTAATTTTTATCGCAGGTTTAAAGACGCCAACGGCAAGACTATCGATATGTACTTTTGCTCCTAAAATGCTTGAAGCAGCTGTGGCGACTACTGTTTTTATGATTTGATTCTTGATTATTCCAAGAAGCAGAATAATTGATAACGTGATGACTGGTATTTTTTGCCATTTCTTCATTTCTTTTTTCCTAATCTATAGTAGGTGCATGGCATTTACTAGGATATAAACATATATAAATAAAATACAGTATATACTAAAATTTATTGAGTTAAAATATTACTTTGCAATTTTCAGTGTTTTTTTAAAAGAAATCTACCATCCACCACCGCCTCCTCCGCCTCCTCCACCACCACATCCGCCGCCTCCTCCTCCGAATCCAGAGCTTGATCCAGGCGATATTGAAGATAACGCAATAGTTGAAGAAAAGAAATTTCCAAGATTAGAAGTAAACCCACCGATATTATATGAATTCCATGATCCGCCAGAGTACCATGTAGGATAATAAGCCTGACCTTGTTGCTCTAGGCGAGCAAAAACATCCGAAAATTGTTCTGACCACTTGTGCTCAACATCAAGGGCTAAGGCGTATGGAAGATATTTTTCAAATAGCTCGGGTGTTTTTTCTGGTGGATTTAAAATATTAAGTCGTTCTTTTTCGGTGACCGACAAAAACATTTTGAATCCTTTAATTTGATCCATCATTTTTCGACCCATTGAGGTTGGCGCTTTCAATAAATGATGAAATACAAGGTTTAAAATAACAGTGCTTGCCAATATGAACAGAATCCAAGGCACAGAAGCACTGTTACTTTCTAGAACTAGAAGATTAGAACACGGAATAAAGAAACCTATTGAAAGAATAATTCCAAAAATGAAGTAACCATGATTTGAAAAGAAATACTTAGATTCAACATTTTTTTCTAAGTGAAATTTTAAATTAGAAATTGCGTCTCCGATTTCCACATAGTTTTCATTCTTTAATTCTATTGCTTCTGATAGTCTAAAAAGTTTTTGGCTTACATTTTTTTCTTCGGCTGTTAAAGAAGCTTGATTGCCAGTTTTTGTAAGTGTGTAAGTTTTGCCAAAATTTAGGATTTTAAGATTATCTTTTTCTTCAATTCGAAGAAATTTCTTAACTGCCATGCTAAGAACAGTAACGACAAAAACTTTATGATCATATTTCATATTCAGAATATAGCGCATTGAAGCCGGTGATATATTTTTTGGAGGATGAAAAAGTGGAATAATTGTCCCTTTGGATGGATCACGACCAAAAAGATACCAAGCTAAAAGGTAATAAAAAAGAAGAAAAAGGAAACCTAAAAACGCGTAAAAATTATTTTTATTATCTGCTAAAAGATATTTAAGTTTCATCATTGCTGTTGGCTCTGTTATGTATCCTTTCGGCCACATAACCGCAATCGTTAGCCCTTGAGTTGGAAGAAGTGTCTTTGTTGTTTCGAAAACCAAACGGCCAAACATATCGCGCTTAATTGTTGCATCCTTTTTTTGAGATCCTTGATAGCCTGTAAAGCTTTTGTATTGCAGTATATCCTCGTAGGCACCCCGTGGTAAATCAACAATGGCCTTTGCGTATAGAATCGGAAATACCCAGCCGTTTCCAGTAACGTTCCAGTAAAGTTCGTCATGATCTTTAAAAAATCCAAGTTGTCGGTTTGTTTGATATATGAGGGTATAGGTGTATTCTCCTTTTGGCAAAAAATAGTTTGCATCTCCAATATAAACTCGTTGTCCATTGGCGATATTTTTTATGTGATATTGATCTGGTTGTCCATCACGCAAAACAGAGATAACTTTAAAACCAACAACGTAATTATTCCCAAATTGATCTTTATAGCGAGTTGGAAAATCACGATAAATACCGCGTTTTATTTCTTGACTAGCGGCATAAACTTTGATTGTTTCGGTTACAATGAGATTGGAATTTTGCTGGACGCTAATTTCACTCTGGAACGAAAGAATTTGCTCTAACGTTTGTGCAAATAATACATTTTCATTAGAAATAAGAACTAAAAAACTTAAAATTAAAATTCGAAAGAAAAATGTTTTTCGCAAAGAGCCCTCCTTTTTGCTAAAAGTTTTATTAAAACTGTATTTCAGGTGTGGAGCGTTCGGTTGCGGACTCAACTTCGAAGAATTCCTCAGATTTAAAATCAAATATATTAGCAATAATATTTCGTGGAAAAGTTTGGACTAGAATATTCAAATTTCGGACAGTTCCATTGTAGTATCGACGAGAAATTTGAATTTCATCTTCAATTTCTGAAAGATTTTTTTGCAATTCAATAAAATTTTGATTGGCCTTTAGGTCGGGATACGCTTCAACAACCACAAGAAGGCCTTTAAGAGCTTGTGTGATGCTATTTTCCAAGGATGCCTTTTCTTTGATGTCTGTTGCGGTTGTTGCTTTAGAGCGTAGCTCTGTTACTTTTTGGAATAAACTACTTTCATGCTGCGCGTATCCTTTGACGATTTCAACAAGATTAGGGATAAGGTTGTGGCGTCGTTTAAGTTGAACATCAACGCCGCTTAAGCCTTCTTGGACATGAATGCGTCCTTGAATAAATTGATTATACATGCCTCCAACAGCTAATCCTAAAACGACAATGATAATAAGTGTTAGCAACATATTCCCTCCTTTAAGTTAAGCATTTTAAGATTGACTATTTTGAAATCTCTCCTGCTTTCTGCAATGCTATTTTTGCACAAATTGGGCCAACAATCTCGTGAATAACCGTTGAACCAATAACAACGCTTATGATGATATCAGAAATTTGATAAAATGCGGGATTTTGGCGAATCACGAGGGCAAGTCCAATAACAATGCCACCCTGAGGAATTAATCCTCCAATGGTATATTTTCGAATATTTTCAGGTGCTTTGGCAATTGTTGCCCCGACAAATGTTCCGGTGAATTTTCCGATCGTTCTAAATACGACAAATAATAAAACAATCGCACCCGATGAGAAAAGAACCGAAAAATTTAAATGCATCCCACTTAAAGTAAAAAACAAAATAAAAATAAGTTCATCAACATATCGCTCCATCAGCTTAAATATTTGATCTTGTTTTTTGTTGAAATTAACAACAATCGCGCCCAAAGTCATAATGGCTAAAAGTGCGTCTGTGCCAATCATTTGGCAGAGCCCAAAGCACGAAGTTAACAATCCAAAAACAACAACAATGTGAACTCCCTCGCTTTCTTTGGTGATAAAATCGGTAATTCGATTAAAGATGACTCCAAAAGCTACTCCGAGAGCAACTGAACCTAAAATGATACCAATCGGCTGAATAACAACGCTTCCGACGCTAAATGTTGTAGACGTAGCGCATGCGGCCGCAATAACAACAGCCACGCTATAATTGATAATCCCCAAGACATCATCAAAAGCAGCAACACCAAGCATTGTTTCTGACACGTCACCAACAGGCTTGTATTCTTGCTTGATTGCTAAAGTCGCAGATGGGTCTGTCGGTGATCCTAGGCATCCTAAAAGCAAGCCCATTGGAATAATAATTTGAAGCCAACTTGGATTACCATCGGTGAGGAACATTGGTCCGAATAAAATAAAGCTAAAAGCAATTGCTAAAAAGGCAAATTCAGCCTCAAAAAGAGTAATTAAAAGCATTCCCTTTCCAAGTTTTTTGATGTTTGAATACAAAAGAGATCCGCCGATTGAGAATGTAATAAATGCCAGCGCAATATTGGTGATTGGATTTGTAGCCTCAGGAAAGTTTTTTGGGATAAATGAAACAATGCCTGGATTAAGCAAAACACCGGCAATGATATAACCAGTGATTTTTGGAAGTTTAATTTTTTGGGCAATTTCACCAAAAAGAAATCCCACTGAAACAATGATGCCAGCAATAAGGATAGAATTCATAAGTAATCCAATCTTTTAATAGAGACGTTTGTTCTTTTTTTTGTTAAATTCTTCAAAAACCCTAATATTTTCTTCGCGCATAAAATCTTTTATGATTTTCATAGAGCTTTTGCTTTTTGTTTTCATGGTTGCGTTTGAGATGCTAAGTTCGTTAAATCCATATTCTTTAGCGTCAGAAATTCTTGCGCCATAAACAATTTTGGAAATCTTTGCCCAGTGACAAGCACTGAAGCACATTGGGCAAGGTTCGCAGGTCGAATAAATAGTGCAACCTGACAAATCGATTGTTTTTAGTTTTTTACAGGCAAGACGAATCGCGACAATTTCGGCGTGCGCAGTAATGTCTGTAGTTTTCCATACTTTATTGTGTGAGCAAGCAATTATTATATTGTTTTTGACAATGCACGCACCAAAAGGGGTTTGACCTACTTTGATACCTTGTTGAGCTTTTTGCATGGCAAGTGCCATATTTTTCTTATCATTTTTTATCATTTGATGTTCCCTCGCTGTTCAGATGCTTCAAAATTTTTGTAATAATTAAAGATATCGTTTTCTAGATTAAATAAATATATTGAAGCACCCCTGCCTTCGAGTTGCCAAATTTTTTGCCACCTCCTAGAAAAAGAATCGATGACAATGTTCTGCAGCTCTGAATCTGGTCCAGAGAAGAAAACCCAAGCTCTCTTGGCATCAATATCATTGAAAACTGGATTATTTTTTAAAATATAATACCTTTTTTCTTCCGGAAGGGATCTTTGAAAGCAATTATTACTATCAAGAAACACATACTCGTAAAGGTAAGTTACGTAGCGATCACTGCCAGTGACATCAAATCGAGAAAAACGCCCAACTTTGATCCCTCTTAGAAACGGAATAGTTGGAAATTCTGTTTTCGGAAAAAAAGATCCATAGTTAAGGCTGGTGGAATAATACCAAAATGCCAATAATCCGTGTGGGGTTGAAAAAAAAATGTCTCCCTCTTTATATTTTTCTTTAAACGTGCTTAACATTTTACGATTATCTTGCTGGCAATAGCTAGAAACAAAAGAATTTGAAGTTTTTATGAGTGCTGAATGAGAGATGATGAATACAAGGAAAAAGACGGTAATTGTTTTGTATTTCCTAAAAAAAGAACTGATCCAAAAGATTCCATGAATAACAAAAATAATCAATGATGGTACTAAGAATATCAATAGCCGTCCACGAAAAGGATATTTGCCTAAAATTGCAGCCAAGAGCGTAATAAAAATTGGGATTCCTAAATAACAGCAGAGTTTTCTCTCTTTTCTAAAAAGATCAATTATTCCAATAAAAAATAAAAGGCCACAGAAAAGTGGAAAAGCCATTGCCCCAGGGTTTATAAACATTTCACTGAAAACTGTTTTAAGCCACGTAGCACCTTCGATAGTAAAAAATGGTTTGGGACCAAAAGCGCCAGGCCAAGAGCTAGTTAGGCTGTCCATGCTGACCATATGTTTAAAAGAAATTTGGTACAATCCGGCCAGGCTCGTTATCCAAGCAGTAAAGATTGGGGTCACAAAAAAAATTTTCTTCCACTCTTTTTTTGTTAAAATTTCCAAGCACATGGTCGCGCCAATTCCGACTAATACAAAAAGGCAAGCATTCGAAAACCAAACCACGGATGCTCCAAGAAAAGATAAAAAAAATATTTTTTTAAGATTTAATTGTTGGATCTTAAAAAACGGAATGAATAGCAACAGGACCAGCGCAAAGAAAACATCCATCGAGTATTGTTTAACTTCAGCCGAATAATATACAAGAATTGGAGATAGCGCGAATAAAACCAGCGACCATGAGCGGACACCATAAGAAAAATAACGTTTAAGAAAAAAATAGAATAATATTAACGCGCCTGTGCCAAACAGAAAAGGAAAAAATTTTAAAACAAGCTCTGTATTGCCTGTGGTTAAAATTGCGATTTTTTCAAATACAAGAAACCCAAGGGGCGCTTTAGCCAGCTCCGGGAAAATAACAACATGTCGAATAATCTCAGAAAGTGATCGGCCTACAATACTTAAGGCAACATATGTCTCATCTGTCCAAAGTGAGCAATTTGACAGGTAATGCCTCACTCTTAAAAGAATACCGACAATAATAATGGCAATTTCGCAGTTAATCGATAAAGAAATAATTTTTTTTATAATTGAGCTGTGCTTTATTCGTTCAAACATAAATGTGTATTACAGTTTAAAGATTTCAAGATGAACTTTTGTAATTCCTTTTTTAATTATATCAATTTTTTTGGCTGCTGCGTAGGATAAGTCAATAATTCTCCCTCTGACGTAGGGCCCTCGATCATTGACGCGAACAACAATAAATTTACCATTGGTTAAGTTTTTGACTTTAACCAATGTTCCAAATGCTAGTGTTCGATGAGCCGCAGTGTACGCATCACGGTCATAACGCTCACCATTCGCAGTCTTCTTTCGGCTGACTTTTCCATACCAGGATGCAATTCCAACTCGACTCCTATGCGTTGTACAAAAAAGACAGATCAAGCTAGCGACAACCAAGAGAATAAAAAGTTTTAAAGGCTTAGGTTGTGTCAAGAAATGCTTGAGTAAAAGCACGTATTTTGTCAAAAAAGGAATATTTCTTCTGTTCATTTTTTATCAAATAAAATTTTTTCAATTAAAATACGCAATTGATTAACGACTGGCCGAGGCAAACGGAATTGTGTGCGCAATGCTGGCGTTGCAATTGTAAATTCAAAAACATCAGGATTATTAGGAATTTTTTGAATATTAACCTTCATTGGTAATTGTGTCACTCGCGCCTCCTTTAAATGAGCCCCTGACGCTTTTTTCGCTTTTGCTTACAAAGCGAAGCAGCAAGGGCGAATTCATCCTATTTTTTTTACAAAACGAAAAATCGGACTCCTTATTGTATTTGGCCAAATAATGACCCACTTTTAATTTTATCAATTGAAACACGGCAAAGTTGATTACGCAAATCTTTATCGGATGAAGCGTAAACACGCAAATAGTTATCTGTTAAGCCAGTCCACATTTTATTTTTTCGTTCTTCAAAAAGAACTTTCTGTCGTGTTCCGATAAATTTCTGCGTAAAAGAATTCTTTTTTCTTTCACTGAGTTCGCGCAAATATTGGCTACGCTTGACAATCGTTTTTTTAGTAACTTGATTTGGGAAGTTTTTGCTTTCAGCAAATTTTCGAGTAGAGTAACTAAAAGTATGAAAATATGAAATTGGCGCTTGTTCAAAGAATTCATATGTTCGTTCAAAAAATCGATCTGTTTCGCCTGGAAATCCCACAATGACATCCGCGCCGATGCAAATCTCGGGAATATTTTGCGCAGCAAATTGAAGAAATAAATCTAAATCATTCGCAGTATAATGCCGTTTCATTGAAGACAAAATTTCATCACAGGCGCTTTGAATTGGAATATGCAAATAGCGGCAAAGTTTTGTATTTGAGGCCATTAAAAGAATAAGATCAGATGGAATCGTGTTTGGCTCAATAGATGAAATTCGAATGCGCTTGATTCCATCGACCAGCATCACTTCTTTAATAACATCATTGATTGTTTTTTTCTTAAAATGATAGGCTCCAAGGTTAATGCCGGTAAGCACTATTTCCTTGTGTCCAAACGCAGCTAAATTTTTTGCTTCTTTGATGATATCATCAAATTCACGGCTTCTCGCGTTCCCTCGCGCATAAGGCACTTCACAATAGGCGCAAAAAGAATCACAACCATCCTGAATTTTAATATTAGCTCGTGTTCGTTTTTCGCTGGTTCCAGATGCCGGCATCGTAAAAGGTTCCTTTGAAATGGGTGAAACTAAAACCTCTTGTTGATTATTCTCTGGTTTGGCAATAATTTCTGGCAATTGCATTTTTTTTGCATTTCCAATAACCCATCGCACATTAGAAAATTTCACTAACTCTTCTTTTTGTGTTTGAGCCTGACAGCCAATTAATGCGATTTTGACTTTTTTATTTAATCGACAAATTTTGCTAACGAGACGTCTGGTGTCTGAGTCGCTTTTTTCTGTAACGGTACAGGTGTTGATAACTGCAATATCGGATTCTTGGTTCTCCGGAATAAGTGTGAATCCGTGCTGTTTACAAAGATTTTCTAAAACCGCGGTTTCGGATTGATTTGACCGGCACCCAAGAGTATAAAACGAAATTGTTTTTTTCATACTATTAGTATACTTATTTATATTTAAGATTCAACACAGATTTTAAGAAGTAATTTTAAGAAGTAACACTATAGACCGATACCATTGATTATTAAAAAAGCTCGAGACAAGGTTGCATGTAGGCAAGAATTCGGTATAATAGCCATTATGAAAATAGGAAAAATTAAAATAGAAAAACCGATTGCTTTGGCACCCATGGAAGATGTCACGGATACGCCGTTTCGCTTAATTTGCAAGCGATTGGATGCAGACTTACTTTATACTGAATTTGTTAGTAGCGAGGCATTGATTCGAGACGTTAAAAGTGCTTTTCATAAAATTACGATTCGCGATGAAGAACGTCCGATTGGTATCCAAATTTTCGGTAGCCGTCCTCTTTCGATGCAAAACGCGGCTCAGGTGGTTCAAGAGGCTCGTCCAGATTTTATTGATATCAACGCTGGTTGTTGGGTTCGAAATCTTGTTACGCGCGGTGAAGGCGCAGGGCTTTTGAAAGATTT
Organism: Candidatus Omnitrophota bacterium; assembly: GCA_028693815.1. NCBI lineage: Bacteria > Pseudomonadati > Candidatus Omnitrophota > Candidatus Omnitrophota bacterium. The sequence goes on along the minus strand of JAQUUP010000006.1, from coordinate 33,840 downwards.
AAAACGATTTGAAGAAATTGTCAAAACTGTTGTCAAAGCCGTAAAGTGTCCGGTTACAGTTAAAACTCGCCTTGGATGGGATCAAGAAAATATTGTTATTCTGGAAGTTGCCAAAATGGTTGAACAAGCTGGGGCTAAAGCTCTGACGCTTCATTGCCGTACGCGCACGCAAGGATTTAAGGGTATTGCTGACTGGTCTTGGCTTTCTAAAATTCGTAAAGTGATTAAAATTCCTTTAATTGGAAACGGGGATATTTTAACACCAGAAGATGTTAAGACAGTTTTTGAAACAGGTTGTGATGGTGTTATGATTGGTCGAGGCGCTGTAACAAATCCTTGGATTTTTAGGCAAGCAAAGTATTTTTTAAAAACCGGAGAATATCTTCCCGAAGCTTCTTTTAAGGAGCGCATTGAGCTTTGTATCGAGCATTTAAAACTTTCTGTTAATTTTAAAGGCGAGTGTCATGGCGTTAATGATTTTAGAAAACATTATGCAGGCTATTTGCGCGATCATCCTGGTGTTGTAAAACTTCGCTCAGAGCTTGTTAGAATTAAGCCGTTACAGCAGATTTTGGATCGCCTGCAGTCTCTTCTTTAGGTGGGTTGGTTTTTATTTTTTTGTCAGAAAAGCGTTCGCCGATTTTAAGGATTTCTGGAAATATTTCTTTAAAGTGATCAACTAATTCTGGGTCGAAGAAAATTCCCTTTAATCTTCCAATTTCTTTTAGGGCTTCTTGTGCTGGCCATGCTTTCTTATAGGGTCTATTTGATATGAGTGCATCAAAAACATCGCAAAGGCAAACAATTCGAGCCAAAATAGGAATTGCTTCTCCTTTTAATCCGCCAGGATATCCTGATCCATCCCATTTTTCGTGATGTAGTAAAGCAATTTTTTGGGCAGTTTCGAGCAAGGGCGAGTTGTTTTCTTGAAGAATTTGAGCTCCAATTGTGGTGTGGGATTTCATTATTTCCCATTCTTTATCTTCTAGTCCCCCTGGCTTTAAAAGAATATTATCCGGAATTCCGATTTTGCCGATGTCATGCATTTGGCTTGCATAAAAAAGTAATTCTGATTCTTTTTTTTCTGCTCCAACCGCACGCGCTAAAAGAGCACAATAATAGCTCATTCGCTTGACATGCTGACCTGTTTCGCAATCGCGATATTCAGCGGCGGTGCCAAGCATGTGAATGATTTCATGTTGTGTATCCTGAAGCTCTTTGGTTCTTTGTGTGACTAACTCTCCTAGGTTTTCTCTGTGTGATTTTAACTTTTCAGCGTATATAAAATTTCTTCTTGAAAAAAGTTCTAACCAATAACAAAGATACATTCCAATCAAGCTTGCCATAACTAAAAGAAATGCATTTGTAGCAAATTCTTGCGCTGGAACATGCTTGATCCAAACAGCCACCGCAGCATAAAATAAGACAATGATTGTACCTGCTAAAGATGCCCAAACAAAACGAGCACGCATAACAGCATATCCATATAAAAAAATAATAATAAGGCTCGGGTTCGGTGTATAAGCAAAAGAGCTTGGTAGCAGAGCAAATTTAGAGATAACTCCAATGCCAGAAGCCATAATCCCTATAAAAATTGCGAAGCTAACATGTTGTTTTGGATTTTTGGTGAATGTTAGCAAAACAGATCCAACCATAAAAGGCCAAACAACCCCATAGCGTAACACAAGTAAGTGCCAAATAGCTTCTTTTGGATAAAACCAGATTTCAATAAGGCCAAATAATCCCCAAACAAAAATTCCTAAAAACATGGAAACGCGCATATTGCTGAGGTAATGCTTAAAGTAAAAATTTAAAAATCTCTCTTCGGTTTCGCCTTTAAAGGCAAGCGTGAATTGATTCATCGAAACGGAATTTATATTTCCGTTTATTTTTTGATTTTTTATTTTTGTTTCCATGTATTTTAAAATTATAGCATATGTTTAGGCGAAAACAATGGGTTAAAGCTGCTTTTAAGAAAACGCTTTCATTTTATTGACATATCGGGGGCAGGTCTTTATAATAGCGCCATGAGAAATTCGGATATCGCCATTTCAATTAGGGATTTAAGTAAATTTTATGGGTCTTTTCAGGCCTTAAAAGGTATTTCGTTTAATGTTCCTCGAGGAAGTTTTTTTGGTTTTTTAGGGCCTAATGGTGCCGGCAAAACAACAACGATCAATGTTTTAACCGGCCTCTCAAATTACAACCAAGGTTCTGTTAAAGTTTTTGGTTTTGATGTAACTAGTGAATATCAAAAAACTCGGCTATTAATTGGCCTTTGTGCGCAAGAATTTAATTTTGACCCCTTTCTCCCGCTCGAGCAGATGCTTATTTATCAAGCTGGATATTTTGGCATTCCTGAAAAACAAGCTAAAAAACGTGCCAATGAATTGTTAGATCGATTTCAGTTATCAGAAAAGAAAACGATGAAATATCGCGCTCTTTCAGGTGGGATGAAAAAACGGCTTTTGTTGTGCCGTGCATTAGTGCATGACCCTGAAGTTTTAATTTTAGATGAACCGACCGCTGGTTGCGATCTTGAGCTTCGTTTTTTAATTTGGGATTATCTGGCACAGCTCAACAAAGAAGGAAAAACAATTTTTTTAACAACGCACTACATGGAAGAGGCTGAAAAACTTTGCAAAACCATCGGTATTATCCATGACGGTAATATTGTTCAAATCGGTGAAAAAGAAAAAGTCATGAAAGAAAAAACACTTCAAGCTGTTTTTCTAGAAGTAACCAATCATAAAAAAAAATATGTTAATTAATAATCCAACAGGTATTTTAGCATTATCAAAAAGAGAAATTATGCGCTTTCTCTCAGTTGCAACACAAACGCTTTTTCCGCCGATGATCTCTTCGATTCTATTTCTCTGCATTTTTGGGCTTGCGCTCGGTAAACGCATTGACCTAAGTGAGGGTGGAATTACGTACATCGCTTTTATTATTCCAGGGTTGATGACGATGAACGCGATTACAAGCTCATATGAAAACGCCAGTTCATCATTGTTTATTTCTCGATGGCATAATCATATTCAAGAAGTTTTGCTCTCTCCTTTGTCTTATTTTGAAATGGTTTTAGGAATTTTAGTTGGTAGTTTAGTGCGATCTATTATTGTCGTTAATAGTGTCCTTGTGATTTCTTTGGCTGTTTATCCAATGCCAATCGCACACCCTTCTTTAATGATTTATTTTATGATTACAATTCCTATCATTTTTTCGTGCATGGGCATGATCGCAGCGCTTTGGGCTGAAGATTTTAATATGTTAACCATGTGGAATACGTATTTTATTATGCCGCTTACATTTTTAGGTGGCGTATTTCATCCTCTCAACTTGATTCCTTCACAGTTCCGATTCATCACAAAATTAAACCCAATTTATTATTTGGTTACTGGAATGCGTTATAGCATCATTGGCGTTGCAGACACAGATATTATTTATAGCATTATTGTTTCGATGGTTTTGGCAATAAGTATGTTTTCAATAACCGTTTATTTGTTTCGCATCGGATACAAGCTCAGGACATAACTTATGGATTTCCTAATTCAGAAAGTTTTAAACAAACAAAAAGAAATTTATAAATGGATTAGAGATTCCGAAGACAGACGGGAACTTCCTCTTTACTCTTCGGTCGACATTCGAAATTCTGGATTTAAAATCGCTGTCGTGGATACTAATTTATTTCCTGCGGGATTCAACAATATTTGTGAACATGGTGTCTCGGATGCGTCTTTTTTTATTCGAAAAGCAATTGCGAAACGCGTTGACAACGGAAAAAATATCTTAATTGTTGCCGAAGAGCATACTCGAAACACATGGTATCTTGAACATGTCCGAGTTTTAAAAGAGATTATCAAGAAAGCGGGGTACGACGCGATTATTGCAACATTCCTAAACGTTCAGCCCTCTTTTTGCGAGAATGCAAATGCAGTTGACCTTGAGACTGCAACTGGAAAAACAATCAAGATCTATTGTTTTAAAAAGATTTTGGAAGAAATTAAGGCGGCGAAGAAAAGTTTTGATTTGATTATTCTTAATAATGATCTAACAGCTGGCGTTCCTGATATTTTACGCAATGCGAATATTCCTATTTATCCTTCCATTGAAGCTGGGTGGCATGCCAGATCTAAATTTGAACATTTTAGACATAATTATGATTTGATCAAAGAGTTTTCAAAGATTATTGATGTTGACCCTTGGCTCTTGTCTTGTTTGGACGATATTGTTGTTGATATTAATATTAATGATGAATCTGATCGATCGCTCTTAATGGATGCTAGCTTAAAGCTGTTTGGACGCATTGAACAAAAATACAAAGAGCATAATGTTAAAGAAAAACCCTATATTATTTTAAAATCAGATTCTGGGACGTATGGCATGGGTGTTGTTCCTATCGAAAACCCAAAAGAAATCTTAAATTTAAATCGAAAAAATCGAAACAATTTATTTAAAGGAAAAAGTTCAAAGATTACTAATCGATATCTTTTGCAAGAAGGTGTTTCTACTTGTTATCATGTTCACGAAAAAATTAGCGAAGTTTGCATTTATCAAATTGACAACAATCTCATTGGCGGGTTTTATCGTTCTCATAGCGCAAAAACAAACCGTGATAATCTGAATTCAAAAGGAATGGATTTCTCAACCATGTGTCCTCACCTTAGAAAACATGGCGATTGTGGCGTTCATCATGATATGAATATGTTTGACGTTTATCGTCTTCTGGCGCGCATTGCAGGGATTGCTGCGCATCATGAAATTCTTCAGCTGGAGGCTGATCAAAAATGAATTTTGTATTCTTAATGGATCCTTTGGAAACAGTTAAAGTTGAAAAAGATACTACGTTTGCCTTAATGCTATGCGCGTATTTTCGAAATCATCGAATTTTTTTCTTGCCCGAAGGAAATATTTCAATTAAAAATGGAAAAGTTTCTTTTAAAGTTACGGAAGTTATTCCACAAAAAAATGCTGACATGCCATTTGTTAAAAAAGAAACACTAGAATTGTTTGATAACGATGTGGATATTGTCTTTATTCGAACCGATCCACCTTTTGATGAAGCGTATCTGATGAGCACCTGGCTTTTAGATCGCTTGCCAAAACGGGTTGTCGTTATCAACAGTCCAAATGGCGTTCGAACGGTTAATGAAAAGCTATGGGCCACACAATTTACTTCTATCGTTCCAAAAACATTAATCACAAGAAATAAAAACGAATTTATCCATTTTCTAGATTCTGAAAAAGAGATTATCTTAAAACCTGTCAATTTATTTGGAGGAATGTCTATTTTTCATATTTGCAAAGGTGATTTAAATGCTAATGTTACATTTGAAACGTTAAGCAATTCAGGCAAAAATGAGGTTGTTGTGCAAAAATATGTTTCTGCGGCAAAAGTTGGAGATAAGCGAATCCTTCTTTTGAACGGCGATCCCATTGGTGCACTTTTGCGTGTTCATTCGCAAACCGATCATCGCAACAATTTCTTTTCGGGAGGTTGCGCCAAGCCTGTGGAAATGACTGCAAAAGATAAACAAATTATTGAGATTTTAAGGCCACACTTGCGTAGCCTTGGACTTTATTTTGTTGGAATTGATATCATTGGTGATTATTTAATCGAGGTTAACGTGACCTCGCCTACTTGCTTGCAGGAAATGAATCGATTTTATCATACTGCTTTGGAAGATCGAGTAATCAATTTTGCGGAAGAATTAACGAAAAGATACTAAAGATATCCCGACACGTTATGCGTTTGGGATAAAGTTCAAAAATTTAAAGGTTCAATATCCCGACACGTTATGCGTTTGGGATAAAGTTCAAAAATTTAAAGGTTCAATATCCCGACACGTTATGCGTTTGGGATAAAGTTCAAAAATCTAAAGGTCCAATATCCCGACACGTTATGCGTTTGGGATAAAGTTCAAAAATCTAAAGGTTCAATATCCCGACACGTTACACGTGCGGGATAAATTCGCGCAGATAATTTACGATCCTTTTAGTCACGTAAATTATGCGCTCATTTAAGGAGAGATTATGCAGCTAACATTATATTATTTTCAGGGTTGTCCTTTTTGCGGTCGGGTTCTTGCTTTTATAGAGGAGCATGGTATTTTGTTAGAAAAAAAAGATATTCACGAGATTGATGAGTTTAAGCAAGAATTAATTTCAATTGGTGGAAAATCTCAGGTTCCCTGCCTAGTGATTGATGAAAAACCAATGTATGAATCGGCAGATATTATTGAATGGCTAAAGAAAAACGTCTTACCATCAAATTAATTTTATGTATGAGTAAATAAAGCTTTGTTTCGTTTGATGAGCAACCTTCCCTTTTTTTAGAGAAATCTAAGTTTTTTGTTTCGCATAAACAATATTTGTTAGAATTCTTGATTCCTTTTCATTCATAGCGCTGCCCAGAAGAAAAATCCTAATAATTCCCTCTGTTGTTTAAATAAAAAGTTTGGAAAGGATTTCTTCGGAGATTTCCGTAGATTGCACTTCTTGGATGTTGTTTGGCTCGCAGGAATTCCAAAATGAAAGGACAAGATTTGCATTTGTGCGATATTTGGAATAACGCCTAACGAGATTAGCAGCTATTAAGAATTCTTTATTCTTTGGATTCTTTCCTTTTAATATCGCAGTTGGTCCTTCAAAATCTTTGAGTTCAAAAATGAAATCATCATTTTCTGCATGTTCAATAAGCTTTTTGTTTTCAAATTCGTCACGTCCAACAATAACTTTAAAATGCTCATTAATTCTAAAATGACGACCCCACCTCAAGCTAATAATTTCATCTAAATTTTTATACCCATGTTTAAAGCTATCTTTTATGCGCCTAGCAAAATTCCTATCTGTTAACAGGCATCCACCGCCAGTTGGTGTATAATTTTTGATATCAAGATTTTCTCCCATTTTCTGAAGTCCAGAGCGTGATCGCCCAGAAAAGTTATGCAACTTTTCGCGATCAATCTTCCCTTGTTTCTCTGCATCTGTTGGGTCAAGGAGTTTGGCGCATAAAGGTCGAAGAAGGCGATTTTCTAGGCCACTCCCGATCTCAACACTTTTTAAACTGCGACGCATTTGAGACATCGGCCTTTGTCCTAGAATCTCACCGGTTGCAACAAAATCAGCCCCGATCTCTTCCATATATTTTTTTGCTTTTTTAAGATTATAAATGCGACAATCAACACAAGGATTGATTGCTGATCCATAGCCATGCTGCGGCTTTTTAACAATGTCTAAGAAATCTTCATCTAATTGAATGATTTTAAGTGGGATTTTAAGCTGTTCAGCAATGTTAACAGATCGAGGCTTGTCTCCGCATCCCCAAGGAAGAACAAAATGAATTCCGAAGACATCGACTCCAAGATCAATCAAAATCTTAGCTGCCAACGCACTATCGAGTCCTCCAGAGATTAGAACAACTGTTTTGATGCGTGACACAATAAATATTTCTCCTAAATTTGAGTATATGCTAGCGTAATTTTGTGCTGCTTTCAAGATAAATATTTAAAGGTTTTACTAAAATGTTGCGTCGGCTGAGTATTTATGTTATATATATAAATCCTACAAATACTTTAATAGCGAGTTAAATATGGCAAAAGAAATAAAAAATAAGAAATTGATAAATGGCGCTCAAGTTTTAATCAAATGCTTAGAAAATCAAGGCGTTGAATACATGTTTGGGCTGCCAGGTGGATCAGTTATTCCGCTATTTGATGCTCTAGTTGATTCAAAAATAAAATCAATTTTAGTTCGTCATGAACAAGGCGCTACGCATATGGCTGATGGTTATGCCCGTGCCACGGGAAAAGCTGGTGTTGTGCTTGTTACAAGTGGTCCTGCAGCAACAAATACAATTACAGGGATTATGACCGCGCACATGGATTCTGTTCCGATGATTGTTTTATGTGGACAGACGATTACTCCGATGCTTGGCAAAGATGCTTTTCAGGAAACTGACACGTTTGGTGTTAGCATGCCTGTGGTTAAGCACAGCTATCTTGTTAAAAATACTAATGATATTCCAAGAATTATTAAAGAAGCCTTTCATTTGGCTCAAACGGGCAGGCCTGGTCCTGTTTTAATTGATTTACCAAAAGATATTACTTCTGGTGAGTTTACGGGAAATTCATTGAATCCAAATATGGATCTTCCAGGATACAGCATTCCTACGGTTGGAAAGAAAAGCGACATTTTAAAGATTGCGAAATTGTTAAAACAGTCTAAACGACCTCTTTTACTTGTTGGGCACGGTGCTATTATTTCTAAAGCAAGCTCCGCTGTTATAAAGCTAGTTGAAAAATTGCAAGCCCCGGTTATCAATACGCTTTTAGGCAAAGGCGCTTTTCCCGAAACGCACCTTCTTTCTCTTGGGATGGTTGGTATGCACGGAACGGCCTATGCCAATAAAGCGATTACATTATGTGATCTGATTTTTTCTATTGGTTCTCGATGGGATGATCGAATCAATTCAAACAATGCTGAATTTTGTTTAGGTGCAAAGAAAATACATCTTGATATTGATCCAGCTGAAATTGGAAAGATTGTAAAACCAGATGTTAGTTGCATTGGAGACGCAAAGCTTGTTTTAGAGGAACTGATTAAGCATGTTTCAAAACTTGATACAGAAGAATGGATTCGAGAATTGGAATATTTAAAGAAAGAATATCCTCTTCATTATGATAATAAAAAAGGATTAAGCGCGCAATGTGTTATCGACGAGCTTTATCACATTACGCAAGGAAAAGCTATTGTTGTTACTGACGTTGGCCAGCATCAAATGTGGGCGGCTCAGTTTTACAAGAGTGATTATCCAGACCGCTGGCTTTCCTCTGGTGGCGCTGGAACCATGGGCTATGGTTTTCCTGCTGCGATTGGTGCGCAATTTGGATGTCCCAAAGATCTTGTTGTTGCTATTTGCGGTGATGGTGGTTTTCAGATGACTCTTTTTGAGCTGGCAACAGTTTTTAATCATAAATTGCCGGTTAAGATTTTAATTATTGACAATAAATATCTTGGCATGGTTCGTCAATGGCAAGAGTTATTTTTTGACAACAGATTATCTGGAGTTGATTTAGAAGGCAATCCAGATTTTGTTAAGTTAGCCGAGGCATATGGCGTCAAGGGATTTCATTTTGATGACGCAAAAGATGTTCGTAAAATATTGACAGCTGCGATGAGATATAAAGGTCCTGCCTTAATTCATGCTGAGGTTGTTAAACAGGGCAATGTTTTTCCTATGGTACCGGCAGGAAAATCTGCTCATCATATGATTATAGAGGCACCGACAGATAAGTTAGAAAAACCAACTGGGACCACATAAAGGTAATAAAATGAGTAAAAAAATACACACAATCAGTTTTCTTGTCGCTAATAAACCGGGCGTTTTAGTTCGGGTTGCTCTTGTTTTTGCAAAACGAGGATATAACATTGATTCTCTGGTTGTCTCCCCTTCTTTTAATGAGAAGTACTCAAGGATGACGATAGCAGCGCAGGGTGATCTTGCTACGCTTGATCAAATTATTAAACAGGCTGGAAAGTTAATCGACGTTTTAAATGTCAGTGAACATCCACCTGAAAATGCGATTGAGAAAGAGTTTGCGCTCCTTAAGATTCGCTGTAAGCCGCAACAAAAAGCTGCATTACAAAAGATTCTTAAAGAATATAAAGCGCATATCCTTGATTCGACTAATGGAGCCGTTATCATTGAACACGTGGGCACAACGGTCAAGCTAAACGAGCTTGAAATAACATTAAAGAAATATGGTCTAATTGAAATGGTTCGAACTGGAAAGGTTTTAATGGTTCGAGGCAAAGAAACTACCTAACGATCCATCCAATTGAAAAAATAATTCCATACAGAAGACACGTTTGGACAGTAAACCCGATTAAAGAATTTAAATCGGGTTTATTCCTTTTAGTAAAAATCTTAACGATGAGCACAACCGCAGGAAGAATTGTTACCATCGAAAAAAGAATTTTTCTGTGATCTTGAATAATAGAATAAATAATAAGTGGCATGAGTGTCGCGGTTAAAATAGCGATGCTGTATTCAATTTTGCCAAATAATTCTCCAAAGCGCACAACCAGAGTGTTCTTCGCCACTTCTTGATCTGTCTTAAAATCTCGAATATTATTGATGGCGAGGATCGAAACTGCAAATAATCCAGGCGCAAATCCTGCTAGGACAACTGCAGCGTTGATCTCGAGCGTCTGAACATAATAGGTCCCTGCCACCGCAATAGGACCAAAAAATAAAAAAACTAAAATGTCTCCAAGACCTCGATACCCGAGAGGATTTTTACCGGCAGTATAAAAAATAGCAGAAAAAATTGAAAGAAATACAATGATAAAGATTGGCCATCCTGCCCGCGCGATTAAATAAAAACAAATCGGCATAAAAAGTAGCAAGGATATATCAATTGCGCGCCTAATTTCGTTTTGACGAACAATTCCAATAATGATGCCACGCATGGGATCAAAGTCTCCCTTTTGATCGGCACCTCTTTTAAAGTCGCAATAATCATTTGTTAAATTTGCAACGACATGAATCAGCAAGGCTCCTATGAGCGCAGCACCAGCACTCGGCCAATGCATAATCCCGTCTCCAAAAGTCATGGAAGTTCCAATAAAAACAGGTGTTGCAGAAATCAAAAGGGAGCTTGGACGAGTTATCAAAAGCCATTTCTTAAATGTTGAAACTCTTGTTTTATTCATTTTCTTTTAAAAAACGGTCTGCTTCTAAAGCAGCCATGCAGCCAGAACCAGCTGCAGTCACAGCTTGACGGTAAGCTTTATCTTGGACATCTCCACAAGCAAAAACGCCGGGGATATTTGTTTGCGTTGTTCCGGGCTTTGTTTTAATGTATCCGGTTTCATCAGTTTCGAGTTGGCTTTCCAAAAAATCGGCATTTGGTTTATGCCCAATCGCATAGAAAAGCCCAGAAACATTAAATGTTTTTTCATTGCCGGTTTTGGCATGTTTGGTTTTAAGCGATGTTAGGAACTTGTCTCCGACAGCTTCAACAACATGCGTTTCCCACGTCATTTCAATTCTATCGTTGTTTAAAACGCGGTCTTGCATTACTTTGGATGCACGCAGAACATCGCGCCGAACAAACATTAGAACTTTGCTTGCATATTTTGTTAAATGAAGAGCTTCTTCACAAGCGGTATCCCCCCCGCCGATGATTGCCAAGATTTTATTTCGGAAAAGTGGCAGTGCTCCATCGCATACAGCACAGGCTGAAATTCCTTTTTGCCAAAGCTTGTCTTCACCAACAATGCCAAGCCTCATTGCGGTTGCCCCAGTTGCGATGATAGCTGATTTTGTTTCAACAAAATTTTCACCGAAGAAAATCTTAAAAGGTTGAAAGGTAAAATCGACTTTTGAAACTGTTTTAGTTTCAATGCGTGTTCCATATTTTAAAGTTTGATTGCGCATGCGATCCATTAATTCTGAACCAAGAATACCGTCCGTGAAGCCAGGAAAATTTTCAATTTCTGTTGTTGTTGTCAACTGACCACCTGCGGCCACACCGCCAGCCATCATTCCCTCAAACATTAACGGTTTTAGCTCCGCACGGCCAGCATAAATCGCTGCTGTATGTCCGGCTGGACCAGAGCCAATGATTACAACATTTTCAATCGTCATTTTGTCCCTCCATATTCATTTTAACAACACCTGGGTGCAGATCTTGATATTCTTTAATAATAACAGAATCATATGCTGTGTATGATTTACATACATTTTTTTCTTCATTTTCGATTAATTGATCTAAATTCTTATCAGATTTAATTGAAAATCCCGCATCTTTGATCATCTGAAGTGTTTTTTTTCGGATTAATCCTTTAGCATTTAAATATCCATCCATAAAAATAGAATTTGCTGGATACAGACCAAAAGCTTGCAAGTCACGAAGATGGTATTCACGTCCAGCAGCAATTCTAATTTCAGCTGTAGGGTTTAAAAATCGATATAAGCAAAGAATTCTTAAGCATAACTGCGGCGTTAGTTCATTTGCTTTTGTTAAGACATTCCCTTCAATAGGAAGAAGAAAATTAATAGGAATAGATTTAACATTTTTAAATTTCCGAAGCGTTAAAGCGGCATTAATTAAATCACCGGTGCTTTCTCCCATGCCAATAATCACACCAGAGCAGATATCAAGCCCGGCATTTTGAGCAGCCGTTAATGTATCAATCCGCTTTTCAAATGAGTGGGTTGTGCAAATGTTCTTATAATGCTCAGAAGAACTATTGATATTATGATTTAATCGATTAAGGCCAGCTGCTTTTAAAATTTTTGCGTCTTTTTCTGTTACAAAGCCAGGCGAAACACAGACTTCGATAGGAAATTTTGATTTAATGTTTTGAATGATTTTGACAAGATGAGTAATGCGATCTTCAGATTGGCATTTTCCAGAAAAAACCATGCAATAACGAAATGCTCCAGCTTCATATGCCTGCTCTGCTTCCTTAAGAATTTCTTCATCCGATTTCATCGGATACTTCTCGATCTGAGCCTTTGATAATTTAGATTGGGCACAATAATGACAATCTTCAGAACATGAACCATTTTGAACATTATTAATGATGTGAATTGTTACATCATTTTTCCAGTGCTTAAAACGTATTTCGTAGGCAGCCTGCAAAAGCGGAAGCAATAGCATCTTTGGCGAAGAAAGGATTTGTTCACATTCATTAATGGAAAGAATTTCGCCAGAAAGGCTTTTATTTGTTAAGTTTGTGTAAAATTCAGCGTTCATATTGATTTATTCTAATGCAATTTAACCAAAAAATCAAATAGTTAACGATATAATAATTTGAAAAGCACTTGCTATTAATACTAATATTTTGTATATTATTAGAATGAAAAAAGGGCATACATTCCATATTCCAGTGATGGGCATCGCTTTCACAATTGACACGCCTTTGAAAGTCGCCAAATACGGTATTTCATCGGTTATTTCTCTTGTGGACGATACTTTAATTGAGCAAATGCGCAAATTCTATTGCAATCTTTACCATGAAGATTACACAGAGATTCAAAAAGATGACTCTGATCATAGAGCAAGACGTATTACGGCATACTTAAATCTTCTTGATAGAATCATTAAAAAGCAAGTTACAGATCTTAAATCCTCAGCTTTTGAAGCTGGAAGCGAAATTACAAAATATTTTGAGCTTCTCCCCGAGACCTCCCCTTTTAAAAAAAAATATCAAGAAATGCTTTCAATTCAAGATCCAAAAATAAAAGAAAAATTGCAGAATGAACTTCGGGAAAGCGTGCGCCCTGGAAGCATTGATGTCAATATTATGACAAAACTTGATCGTACGAATTATGACAAAGACGGCAAAGAGCTCCCTGCAGAATTCTCTGATGCCCTTTCTGCGCTTCGCGGCTATGCCCAGAGCACATTGAAATCAGCGATTGTTTTTTCTGCCGGATTTAATCGTAGATTATATAGCTATGTTGAGAATTTTAAGGACTTTTATTGTGATGCGGCTGGCGAAATTAAAAAGAAAATTATTTTAAAAGTCAGCGATCATCGATCTTGTATTACCCAGGGTAAATTTTTAGCTAAAAAAGGTTTGTGGGTTTCTGAGTACCGTATTGAGTCTGGCCTTAATTGTGGTGGGCATGCATTTATTTCTGACGGATTCCTTCTTGGACCTATCTTAGAAGAAATGAAAGTAAAGCGTGACGAGCTATTTTCTGGAATCAAGCGTGTTTACCAAGAAGCTGTTAAATTAAAAAATAAAATAAGCTCTGTCCCTCCTGATCCAAAAATCACGGTTCAGGGAGGTATTGGCACTTTTCAGGAAGATCAATTTCTAATGAATTATTATAATATTGATGGAACAGGCTGGGCAACACCATTTCTTCTCGTTCCTGAAGTTGTTAGCATTGATGCATCGACTTTAGAAAAATTACGTGCTGCTGGTGAAGATGACCTCTATCTAAGCGACTCCTCTCCGATTGGAGTTCCATTTAATAACCTTAAGGGCGCAGCAAGCAACGTAGCTCAGGAAAATCGGGCTAAAGCTGGTTGTCCTGGAAGTGGCTGTTTTAAAGGACACCTTAAATTTAATACAGAATTTACAGATTTGCCAATTTGCGTAGCCTCTCGTCAATATCAAAAATTAAAATTGGAACAAATTGAAAACTCGCCTAACAAGGAAGATTTACCTTCAAAAGAAGATGTCATAGTAAAAACTTGCATTTGTCATGATCTTGGAGCTTCTGCGTTGATTGTTAACAATATTGAAACCAAATTGCCTTTAGAGCCTGCGGTTTGCCCAGGGCCAAACCTCGCTTACTTCTCTAAGGTCGTAACTTTAAAAGAAATGACAGATCATATCTACGGTCGAATTAATCTGCTAAATTCAAAATATCGTCAGCATGTATTTATAAGAGAAATAAAGCTTTATGTTGATTCTTTTGTGAAAGAAATTAAACGATGCAAATGCACGCTAACGGATAAGCAAATTGCTTATTTTAGTGGATTTAAAAAGAATCTAATAGCCGGTATTGATTATTATCGTGATTTATTCTCAAAACTTATGCATGATACACAAGATCAACAAAAAAGAATTCTCGATGAATTAAAAGAGTTCCGCTCCAAGCTTGAGAGTATTACCCCTTCTCAAATTAATCAGATTCAAGAAAATAAATAAATTTTATTGGTTTTTTTTCAAACACTTTTTGGAGATGCCTCGAAGATCATGGCTAACCTTCATTGAGCAGAAATCTGGACCACACATTGAACAGAAGCGGTCTTTTTTTGATTTATCTTCTGGGAGAGTTTGATCGTGAAAATCTTTCGCCTTTTGCGGATCCAAACTTAAATTAAACTGATCCTGCCAATTAAATTCGAAGCGAGCCTGCGAAATTGCTCGATCCCACTGTTGCGCGCCTTTGTGTCCCTTAGCTAAATCTGCGGCATGAGCTGCAATTTTATACGCAATCATCCCTTCCTTAACGTCATTTTTGTCAGGCAGTCCAAGATGTTCTTTGGGCGTAACGTAACAAAGCATGGCTGTTCCATACCAGCCAATGATCGCAGCTCCGATGGCTGATGTAATATGATCGTAGCCAGGAGCAATGTCTGTTGTCAATGGTCCTAATGTATAAAACGGTGCGCCATGACAAAGTTCAATTTGTTTGTCCATATTTTCTTTAATCAAATGAATTGGAATATGTCCTGGCCCTTCAATGATGGCTTGCACATCATGTGCCCAGGCAATCTTAACTAGATCTCCTAAAACTTTTAATTCCGCAAATTGTGCCTCATCGTTGGCATCGGCGATACTTCCAGGCCGTAATCCATCACCAAGGCTGATACCGATATCATATTGCTTTAGGATTTCACAAATTTCATCAAAATGTATATAAAGAAAATTTTCTTTATTATGAACAGTACACCATTTCGAAAGAACAGCTCCTCCTCGAGAAACAATGCCAGTTAAGCGATTCGTAGAAAGTTTTACATTTTCAAGAAGAACGCCGGCATGAATAGTAAAATAATCCACGCCTTGCTCGGCTTGCTCAATTAATGTTTCCTTAAAGATTTCCCATGTTAAGTTTTCAGGTTTCCCCCAGACTTTTTCTAATGCTTGATAAATCGGAACTGTCCCAATCGGAACAGGAGAATTGCGCAAAATCCATTCACGTGTTTCATGAATATTAGGGCCAGTGGAAAGATCCATCACCGTATCGGCTCCCCATCGAATTGCCCAAATCATTTTTTCAATTTCTTCGCACACACTTGAGCTAAGAGCAGAATTTCCAATATTTGCATTAATTTTAGTTAAGAAGCTTCGCCCAATAATCATTGGTTCAGCTTCAGGGTGATTAATATTTGCCGGAATAAACGCTTTTCCGTTTGCGACCTCATCTCTAACAAATTCAGGAGTGCAATTTTCTCTGATAGCAATAAATTCCATTTCAGGAGTAACAATGCCTTTTTTTGCATAATGAAGTTGTGTCACATTTGATCCTGGCTTTGCACACAAAGCCTTCTTTTCGATGTTTACCAGATCAGTATCATCGCGATCAGAAATCCACTTGTTTCGCAAAGGATCAAGTCCTTTGCTTATATCGATCGTAGCATCAGGATCAGTGTATGGACCGGAAGTGTCATATAAGTTAAGCAATTCTCCATTGTGATGAGAAATTTGACGAAACGGAACACGAATGTCAGAAAAAATATTTCCATGAAAATAGACTTTCTTCGAGCCTGGAAGTGGCTTGTAGCTTAAATCTATCTTTTTAAATGTCAGGTTAGTGTTGATCATTTTATGTATTAAGCCATTTGATAGAGCAACCCATCGATGGATTTTGTCGTCTTTCAATTTCTCCGCCATTGATAAGAGCGTCGATTGCCTCTCTTAGCTCATGAGAAGTTACCTTGTCTTCATCTTTCCAGTTGTCATCAATACGCCCATGATAAACAAGTTCTTTATTCCCGTTAAAAAGATAAATATCAGGCGTACATTGTGCCTTAAAATCTTTTGCTACTTGTTGTGTTTTGTCGATAAGATATGGAAAATCAATGCCTAATTCATTAATTTTATCAATCATTCTTTCTGGCGCATCATCAGGATAATTTGGATTAATATTAGGATTAATGGCAATTGTATTAATTTTGCTCTGTCTGCTATCTTTGGCAATTGATATGACACGTGGCCAAACAGCTTGTGCGTAAGGACAATGATTACATGTAAAAACGACTAAAAGGCCTTTTTCTGCAAAAAGATCATCTGAAGAATGCATTTGTCCTGCTGAATCAGGCAATTGAAAGCTTGGAATTTTAGTCCCTAAAGGAATTTTAACTGAAGCGATTAACGACATATGTACTCCTCTTTAAATGAGCCCTGCCGTTTTGCTTCGGTTTTGCTTGCAAAACGAAGCAGCAGGGGAAAATTTATCCCGTCCCGCAGAGGATCGGGATGTTAGTATTTTTATTAAGAGATATATTATAAACCCCTGTTTTGCTCTGTCAAGGACAAACCAAAAAGGCTTTTAGTTGCTTTTTGAAATATTTGAAATATAATAATGCAATATTGGTTACAAAAGGATTTTTATGGTTGATTCAAAAATTATTATAAAGCAAATTATGGTTGGATCTATGCAAAACTTTGCATATTTGATTGGTGATCCAGAAACCCGTCAAGTTGCTGTTGTCGATCCAGCATGGGATATCGATTTGATTTGTCGCCAAGCAGAAAACAATAATCTTAAAATTGTTTCAATTCTTTTGACGCATGGCCATTATGATCATGTGGACGGTGTCGATGATTTACTTCAGCGATACGATGTTCCTGTTTATATTTCACAGCAAGAGCTTGAAATATACACGCCTAACTGTAAGAATTTAAAGAAAGTAAAGAATCATGAGAAAATTAAAATTGGAAATATTAATATTGAATGTATTCTAACGCCAGGTCATACGCCAGGATGTCAGTGCTTCTATGTTCCCGGCCACTTGATCACAGGAGACACTCTTTTTATTCATGGATGCGGTCGTTGCGATTTACCTGGTGGGGATGCAACAAAAATGTATCATTCGCTATACAACATTATAGGAAAATTACCAGACGAAACAATTATCTATCCAGGACATTTTTACGGGCCATCTGAAACTGCGACATTAAGATCTCAAAAAGAAACAAATCCTTATTTGAAAAGTAGTAGCTTAGAACATTTTTTGTCTAAGCGAATGGGTCTTTAGCTTAAATTTGCATTAGAACTTAGAATTATTCATCAAATAACCACGTTGATAAATAGCGCTCTCCTGTGTCGCATAATACTGTGACAATTGTTTTTCCTTTGGCTTCAGGACGCTTAGCAATCTCGAGAGCAGCCCAAACATTAGCCCCTGCTGAAATCCCAACCAAAATTCCTTCTTCTTTAGCAAGACGTCTTGATGTCTGACCTGCATCTTCGCTAGAAACTGTCATGATTTCATCGATAACGCTCCTGTCAATGACATCTGGGATAAAACCTGCGCCAATTCCTTGAATTTTATGTGGTCCAGGATTACCGCCAGACAAAACAGGTGAATCAACGGGTTCAACAGCAATAATTTTAACATTTGGATTCTTTTCTTTTAAAGCTTTGCCGACACCTGTTATGGTTCCCCCTGTACCAACACCAGTTATAAAGAAATCGACATTTCCATCTGTATCTTTTAAAATTTCTTGTGCTGTTGTTTTCTGATGAATTTCTGGATTTGCGGAGTTTTGAAATTGTTGCGGCATAAAACTGTTTGGTGTCTCAGAAACAATCTCCTCTGCTTTTTCAATGGCTCCCTTCATCCCTTTGGCTCCATCGGTCAAAACAAGCTCTGCGCCCAATGCCTTTAAAAGTTTTCTGCGCTCGACGCTCATAGTATCCGGCATCGTCAAAATAAGCTTATAGTCTTTAGCTGCGGCAACAAAAGAAAGTGCGATGCCTGTATTGCCGCTTGTAGGCTCTACAATAACAGAACCTTTCTTTAAGGCTCCGCTTTCTTCAGCAGCTTGAATCATAGCCAGTCCAATTCGATCTTTAACACTTGAAAGTGGATTAAAAAATTCTGCCTTGGCTAAAACAGTGGCATCTAATCCTGCGGTTAATTTATTAATTTTTATAAGCGGCGTATTACCGACTGTTTCTGTAATATCATTGAATATTCTTGCCATTAGAACCTCCTTAACCCAACGCCTGATCGATATCTGCAATAATATCATCAATATGTTCAATGCCGATCGACAAGCGAATAAAATCTGGCGTTGTTCCTGTCGCTAGCTGCTCTTTTTCAGACAGTTGCTGATGAGTTGTGCTTGCTGGGTGAATCGCTAAACTTTTTGCATCTCCAATATTTGCTAAATGCGAAATCAGCTTTAAAGAATTAATAAACTTCTTTCCAGCCGATGCGCCACCTCTAATACCAAATCCAATAATTGCCCCTGCCCCTTTAGGTAAGTATTTATTAGCTTTTTGTTTTTCAGGGCTTGACTCAAGACCTGGGTAATTAATCCAGCTAACCTTTGGATGTTTTTCAAGATATTTCGCAACAGCCAGAGCATTCTCAGAATGCCGAGGCAAACGTAAATGAAGGGTTTCAAGACCTTGCAAAAAGAGAAAAGAATTAAATGGTGATAATGCAGGTCCAATGTCGCGCAATAATGTAACGCGGGCTTTAGTAATGTACGCAATATTGCCAAACGGCTTTAAAGCTTCGACAAAATTAAGATTGTGATAGCTTGGATCGGGATCAGCAATAAGCGGAAACTTTCCATTCGTCCAATTAAATTTCCCAGAATCTACAATCACTCCTCCTATTGATGTTCCGTGACCTCCAATAAATTTTGTTGCTGAATAAACAACAATATCAGCACCAAAATCAATTGGTCGAAGCAAATAAGGAGAAACCGTATTATCAATAATAAGTGGGATTCCATTTTTATGCGCCAGTTTAGCTAATGCTTCAATATCCGTAACATTTAATTTTGGATTTCCAATAGATTCGGCATAAATAGCTTTTGTTTTTGGTGTGATCGCTTTTTCAAACGCCGCAATATCATCCGACGGCACAAAATTAACCTTTATACCAAAACGCTTAAAAGTATAATGAAAAAGCGTGTAAGTTCCACCATAAAGATTATCCGCCGAAACAATCTCATCACCTGATTGTGCAATATTAAGAATCGCTAAACTAATAGCCGACTGTCCACTTGCCACAGCTAAAGCGGCCACTCCACCATCTAGTGCCGCTACTCGCTTTTCAAAAACATCAGTTGTCGGATTCATTAACCGCGTATAAATATTGCCAAATTCCTTTAAAGCAAATAAGTCCGCAGCATGATCTGTACTTTTAAATACATAGGATGTCGTTTGGTAAATCGGAACCGCCCTTGCTCCCGTTGTTGGATCTGGCTCTTGGCCTGCATGCAGCGCCAATGTTTCAATATTTAATTTCTTTTCTTTTGTCATCTCTTCCTCCGTAAAGTTGTTACAATTAAATAGCGTATTCTAAAATTCTTGATCGTTTCTCTTGTCGCTCTACCATTTGCTCTAATGTAACAGACGACAAGATTTTTTTTAATTTCGCAGAGATGTCTTCCCAAATCTCATTAGTAACAGAAGTTAAAATATAATCAGCTTTAACATCATCTGAACTTTCAGTAAAATCCAAAGGACCCTCTAAAGGCAAAATAATTTCTTTTAGAGTAATTGATTTTGGCGGCTTAGCAAGCTCATAGCCACCCTGCGCTCCTCTAGTTGAATTGATTAATCCAGCATTCTTTAAGGATGAAATGAGCTGCCACAGATATTTTTCAGAAATTCCTTGATTGGACGCCATTTCTTTTAAGAGAAGTTGGCGTTTTCTATAATTTAATGCAAGATCAAGCATTAAACGTGTCCCGTATTTTCCTTTTGTTGATAATTTCATTCTATCTCTACCTTCTCTATCGATTTACTAGATATTGTATCAAGAAGAAAAAACTTGTCAAGAATTTCTTTTATAATATTATAATTTAGAATTTAGACGCGTGACATATCTCACGAGTCGCGAAAAAAGGCCAAAGGGGAGAAATTTTCGAAATGCATATAAAAGCTTACCGCTTGCATCAGGGATATTTCGAAAAGGTGGGGAATTTGAACTAATTAATCTTTCAACAAGAACGGCTACGTCCTCTGGGTTGCGGCCAGATATTTTAACACGGTCATTTGTTCGTTTTTGAAAACTTTGCGAAATTTTATAATACGGACTTTGCGGATTAAAGAAATTTGTAGCGTAACGCCTGTTTTCATGAAGAATTTTTGTTTTATATAATCCTGGTTCAATCAAGCACACATTGATTCCGAATGGCTTCAATTCATAGTATAGGCTCTCAGAAAATCCTTCTAAAGCCCACTTGCTTGCATTGTAGGCCCCAAAACATGGCAATCCATACAATCCTGAAACACTTGAAATATTAAGGATCGTCCCTTTTCTCTGTTCTCGCATTAACGGAAGAGCCTCACGCGTAACATTTTGAACGCCGAAAAAGTTTGTTTCCATTTGTGAATGAATTTCTTCCTGCGTTAAATCTTCAAAAAAACCACCAATGCCATATCCTGCATTATTTACTAAAACATCTAAATGGCCATATTTTTCTTTGATATATTTAATAACGTTTTTAATAGAATCAACATCTAATACATCTAATCTTAAAATTTCTGCTTCACCACCTCTTAAAGCAATTTCTTCAACAAGATCGTCTTGCTTGGATAAATTGCGCATAGTGGCCACAACGCGATAATCCAGACTTGCTAATCGCGCCGCGATACGCAAGCCAAATCCGCTCGAACAACCAGTGATTAGAACAACTTTTTTATTAGATTTTTTTGTCATGTGAGGGTAAATAACTACGATTTTGAAATGCTTTTTTGGATAAGCAACAATCAACCATAACAAGTGCAACCATAGCCTCAACAACAACAACTGCTCGTGGACAGATACAAGGATCATGACGTCCTTTAATCTCCATTGTTGTTGATTTGCCGTCTAAGGTAGCGGCTTGTTGTGGTTTGGCAATCGAACATGTTGGACGAATAACAGTGCGCAAAATGATATCATTCCCATTGGAGATTCCACCAGAAATGCCGCCAGAATGATTTGTTTTTGACTTTAAAGCTCCATCTTTCCATGCTGAAACATCATTAAATTCTGATCCTTTCATGGTCGCCGAGTGAAATCCATCGCCAATTTCAACACCTTTAATTGCACCGATTGACATGACGGCTGCAGCCAAACGAGCATCTAGCTTATCAAAAATTGGATCACCAAGTCCTGCAGGACAATTCTTAACAATCGCTTCAATAATGCCGCCGACAGAATCGCCATCAGCTTTTGCAATTTTGATTCGTTCTACCATTAGCATTGCGGCTTCAGGGTCTGGGCAACGAACAGGATTTGACTCAATGGCTGGCAAATCAATATTCTTTGCAACAATATCATCAACTTGTTTTGTGTACGCCGTTACAGTAATTCCATATTCAGCGAGCATTTTCTTCGCAATGACACCAGCAGCAACGCGCATCGCAGTTTCTCGTCCAGAAGCTCGACCCCCTCCTTGCCAATCACGAATACCATATTTCTTAAAATATGCATAATCAGCGTGACCAGGGCGAAAAACATCTTTTAGATCTTCATAATCTTTTGGGTTAGCATCTGTATTGCGTATTAAAAGACCAATAGGTGTTCCTGTCGTCTTTCCATCTAATACGCCAGATAAAATTTCAACTTCATCTGCCTCTTTACGCTGCGTTGTCATTGAGCTTTGGCCAGGGCGCCGTCTGTTAAGTTCGATTTGGATATCTTCCTTAGTCAACGGCATCCCAGGCCGCACTCCATCAATAACTGCACCAATCGCAGGACCGTGGCTTTCCCCAAAGGTGGTTATTGTAAATAGTTTTCCGAAAGTATTGCCTGCCATACTAGACCCAAGCTCTCTGTTTAGATAATTCTTTTTCGTAATTCTCAATATGATCGATAAACTGCTCTGTCCAGCCAATACTATCTAAACCTTTAATTAAGCAATCTTTGGCAAACGGATCGATCTCAAATGAATATTCTTTTCCATCAGGAGTTTCAATTGTTTGATTCGGTAAATCTGCTGTTATTTTAGCATTAGCGTTACTTAAAACAAAGCGGAATAATTCATCAACTTGTTCTGATTTTAATTTTACAAGTAAAATACCGTTTCGAAGACAATTATTATAAAAAATATCAGCAAAACTTGGAGCAATAATCACTTTAAATCCAAAATCTGACAATGCCCAAGGAGCATGTTCTCGAGAAGATCCACATCCAAAATTATCACGTGCAATCAAAATTGTTGCCTTGCGATATTCATCTTTGTTTAGAATAAAATCAGGATTTTCTTTTAATCCAGCATCATCCAAATAACGCCAATCATGAAACAAATGCTTTCCGAATCCGGTTCGCTCTACTTTTTTTAAGAATTGCTTTGGAATAATTGCATCTGTATCAATATTTGCGCGATCAATCGATGCAACAATGCCTGAATGTGTGATTATCGGTTCCATTACTAATTTCTTTCTTTTAAGAAAATTAAAGCCATCAAATAAATTTTCTAATATCGGCGATATGCCCCTTTATCGCCGCAAGAGCAGCCATTTCTGGTCCAACTAGATGCGTTCTGCCGCCTTTTCCTTGACGCCCTTCAAAATTACGATTGCTTGTTGATGCGCATCTCTGCCCATCAGAAAGCTTGTCTTCGTTCATTGCTAAACACATTGAACATCCAGGCTCGCGCCATTCGAACCCTGCTTCTTTAAAAATAATATCTAAGCCTTCTTTTTCAGCTTGACGTTTTACGCGTCCAGAGCCAGGCACAACTAACGCGCGGACGTTTTTAGAAACTTTTTGTCCTTTTGCAATCTTTGCTGCAACTCGCAAATCTTCAATGCGGCCATTAGTACAAGATCCAATAAAAACAGTATCAATCTTAATCGATTGAATCGGCATGCCTGGATTTAAATCCATATAGACTAAAGCTTTTTTAGCAGCTTCGCTCTTTGTTGAATCTTTAAAGCTACTTGGATCAGGAACAACGCTATCGACGCCAACAACTTGTTCTGGAGATGTTCCCCATGTCACTTGAGGTGTAATCATATTAGCATTAATTTCAACGATTTTATCAAACTCAGCATCCTTGTCGCTTTTTAAAGTTTTCCACCAGTTAACAGCCTTATTCCAATTTTCACCCTTAGGTGCAAAATCACGTCCTTTTAAATATTCAAAAGTAACCTCATCCGGGGCAATCATTCCAGCTCTGCCACCGGCTTCAATTGTCATGTTACAAATCGTCATGCGCCCTTCCATTGAAAGATTTTCAATGGCATCCCCTGCGTACTCGATCACATAGCCAGTTGCCCCATCTGTTCCGATTTGACCAATAATATATAAAATCAAATCTTTTGGCGTAACGCCTTTCGACAACGTTCCGCTGACCCTAATTAACATAGTTTTTGAAAGGTTTTGTTGCAATGTTTGGGTTGCCAAAACATGCTCTACTTCAGATGTGCCGATACCAAAAGCGAGTGAGCCAAATGCTCCATGTGTTGCTGTATGCGAATCACCGCAAACAATAACCATCCCAGGCAATGTAAATCCTAATTCTGGGCCAACGATGTGAACAACTCCTTGATCTGGATGCATGAAATCTAATAATTTAACGCCAAACTCTTTGCAATTGCGATCTAAGGCATCCATCTGAATTCTTGATATTTCATCAGCGAAAGATAGATCTTTTGCGCTTGTAGGCACATTATGATCCATAGTTGCGCATGTTCTTTTAGGATGACGAACTTTTCGCCCTTTTAAACGCAATCCTTCAAAAGCCTGAGGTGACGTAACCTCATGCAATAAATGACGATCAACATAAATAATCGTAGCATCATTTTGTCCTTCTCGAACAATATGTGCGTCCCAAATTTTCTGATAAAGTGTTTTTCCCATAATATTTCTAAGAATTCATGTGTTTATAATAGCTCTTAATTTAACATAGAGCATTACGGCATTCAAGTGTTTTCTGTGAGGATCAAGCGACTTATACCTGCTTTTTCTTCTGATAAACTTGGATGAAATGCTCTATTGATCGGTCATACGTTTTTTCAGCATCCGCTGGAAAATAACAAGCGGGCAACGCCCCTTTCTTTCGATGATATCGAATACACTCGCAACAAATCCCCATTTTCTCGCATGAGCTATAACTACAGTTGCATTCTTGAAGATTTTTTTGTTTATTAGGACAATTCATTGGGAAAGCTCCTTTAATTCGTTTAATAATGACTCAAAAGTATCTTTTTTAGGCGATACAATTTCACCCTGATTTAATGATCGTCGAATTTTATCAACGATATCAAGATAATTTTGCTCTCCTTTTGCAAATTCATCGACAACGCTTTGCAAAACATAGGGTGGCCCAACAACTTTTAATAATCGCGCGGCATCGCCATAAAGTTTTGCTGCTTCAAGATAAAGATCAACACAAGCCTCAGCACTCTGTCGATCAGGCCTTACTTCCATCAATTTCTGCGCATAAGCAACCACTTGCTGAGCTCTCTGAATATTATTAAAAGCTCTTATCTGAAGCTCATTTAAATTATTCTCAGCAAAAGCAACTCCAGCACATATAAAAAGAATCCCAAGGAAAGAAATAAATTTATTTAACATCTATGCTCCAAAAATAATAATCAATGCAATTACAATATGCACGCATGCTCCAAGGCGAAGAAGCCAAACCGATTGATTGCTAATCCGCGTAATAATTTCTTCAACCCATTTGCTTTCAAGAAAAATAATTGATTTTAGAATGGATAGAAATCCTAAAATGATAACAAACAAGCATATTTTCCCTTGCGGCAATTCAGAGCTCGCGGCTAAAAGCCAAACACCAACAAGAATGCATATTCTAAAAAAAGTTTTTCTAATGAGCTCAATGTCTTCGGTCTTTAGCCATGCTTTAAATGCCAATGGCTTTAAAAAGAGCATTGTTGCAGACATAAACCAAACAATTCCAAGAAATTTTAAAAGCATTTTTCCCTCCTGCTTCTATTAAAGTGCTTTTTTAATTTGTTCCCTGAATTTTTTTGCAAAAACAGTTTTAGGGTCATCGTCTTGCGCTTGAGCCGGGCAATTGATTTTTTTTCCTTGCTGAACAATCATTGTTTTTGAAGGCATTATTTTCCCGACTTTTTTATGCCAAACTCGCTGGTGAGATTTTTTGGTCATTTTTTTAAAGCAAGACGTCGAGCGCGTTTAATCGCAAGGCTGATTTTACGCTTTGTTGCAGCAGAATGCTTTTTGCCATACATGGGATTATTTTTGCCGCTAACGCTTTGGGAAATCTTCTCTTTTGAAGATTTTTTATGTTTCTTCCCGTAAAAAGAATTCTTAGATCCTCTCTGGGACAAGCTAATCTTACGTTTTGTTGCAGGTGAATGTTTTTTTGGCACGTCATACCTCCTTGGTAAAGTTTAAATCAATTGCCTCAGAACTGTCTGAAGGATTCCACCGTTTCGATAATAATCAATATCAACTTTTGTATCTAGCCGTAGCTTAGCATAAAATTCTTTTTTTGTCCCGCTCGAAGATACTGCTATGACCTTGATTTTTTGCTGTGGCTTAATATTGTTACTAAGACCGATAAAATCAAAGAATTCGTCTCCTTTAAGCCCAAGCATTTTATAAGACTGACCTTTTATAAACTCGAGCGGCAAAACACCCATTCCAACTAGATTGCTTCGATGAATACGTTCATAACTTTCGGCAATCACAACTTTGATTCCAAGAAGCGCTGTTCCTTTGGCCGCCCAATCTCGAGAAGAGCCAGTTCCATATTCTTTGCCAGCAAGCACAACAAGAGGCGTTTGATCTTTTTTGTATTTTAAAGATGCAGAATAAATATCCATTTTTTCATTTGTCGGTAAATAAATAGTTTGAGACCCTTCTGTTCCAGGCGCCAATAAATTTTTGAGTCGAATATTAGCAAATGTTCCCCGTGTCATAATTTGATCATTCCCTCGGCGAGAACCATAACTATTAAAATCAACAGCCTTAATTCCTTTGCTTTGTAAAAATTGACCAGCGGGACTCGCAGAGGAAATGGCGCCGGCTGGAGAAATATGATCGGTTGTTATCGAATCACCCAAAACAAGAAGTGCACGAGCACCTTTAATCTCAGAAATATCATCAGCGTCTTTTTTCATCCCGCTAAAGAATGGTGGATTTTGAATATAGGTGCTTTTTTCTTTCCAAGAATAGAGATCTGATTTCGTTGATTTAATTTCTTTCCATTCAGATGTTCCCTTGGAGGCACTCCTATACTGCTCAACAAACATTTTTGATTGAACAGATTTCTTGATCAAAGTTTTAATTTCAGAATTTGTTGGCCAGATATCGCTAAGATAAACATCCTCTCCTTTTTTATTTTTCCCTAAAGGTTCTGTTGTTAAGTCAATTGAAATATTTCCGGCAATCGCATAGCCAACAACTAAAGCCGGACTTGCAAGATAGTTAGCCTTAACCCAGGGACTAATGCGTCCTTCAAAATTTCGATTGCCGCTTAAAACACTGGCGACTATTAAATTATTATCAGTAATTTTCTTAGTAATTTCTTCTGCTAATGGTCCACTATTTCCAATACATGTCATACACCCATATCCAGCAAGATGAAAGCCGAGCATCTCTAAATATGAAATAAGGCCTGCTTTTTTAAGATACTCGACAACAACACGTGATCCTGGAGCAAGACTTGTTTTAACAAAAGGTTTTATTTTTAGTCCAGCTGCAATAGCGTTCTTTGCCAATAATCCAGCGCCGATTAAAACAGATGGATCTGATGTATTGGTGCAGCTTGTAATCGAAGCAATTACAACAGAACCATTTGTTAAAGTGTCAGTCGTTTTTGGTGCGGAAAAATTTTTGCTAAATTCAGACTTCATTTTCCCTAAAACAATGCGATCTTGCGGTCGTTTTGGTCCAGCCATACTTAATTGAATCGTATTTAGGTCAAGCTCGATAGTTTTTGTATATTTTGGTGGTTTCGCTCCTTTTTTATAAAACATACCCTGGAGCTTAAAATATTTCTCAATAAGCTCAATTTGATCTTTTGAACGTCCAGTTTCACGATAATATTCAAGAGTTTTTGAATCAACTGGGAATATGCCCATAGTCGCACCATATTCAGGAGACATGTTGGCAATCATCGCACGATTTTCTAATGTTAAACTTTCCAAGCCTTCCCCGAAATATTCAACAAACTTTCCAACAACACCGACTTTTCGAAGTTTTTCAACTATAGTTAAAACCAAATCTGTTGGCGTTATTCCATCACGAAGTTTCCCTTTAAGATGAAATCCAACAACTTGTGGCAATAGCATGTTTAGCGGCTCGCCGAGCATAACTGCTTCAGCTTCGATACCACCGACACCCCATCCTGCAACCCCAAGACCGTTAATCATGGTTGTATGACTATCTGTTCCAATTAAGCTGTCAGGATACAAAGTCTTATTTTTACCTTTTCCTTGTACCAAAACACCTTGTGCAAGATACTCGAGATTGATCTGATGAATAATACCTGTAGCAGGTGGAATAACACGAAAATTCTTAAACGCTTGCTGTCCCCATTTTAGGAATTCATATCGTTCTTTGTTGCGTTTAAATTCTTTGGTAAGATTTTTTTGAAAAGCATACTTTGTTCCTGCATAATCAACTTGAACAGAATGATCAATAATTAAGTCACACTGAACTTGAGGATTAATTTTTCGATAGTCACCACCTAAATTCTTTACAGCATTTCTCATGGCCGCTAAATCAACTACACACGGAACACCTGTAAAATCTTGCAAAATCACGCGCCCAGGCTTAAAAGCAATCTCTGGCAAAGTCTTTACTTTTGATGACCAAGAAGCTATATTTTGAATATCCTGTGAAGTCACTTTATATTCATCGCAATTTCGAATCGCACTTTCTAATAAAATCTTAATCGAAAATGGAAGCTGATCAATATTTGCAAAACCAAATTTCTTGAGTTTTGAAATCTGAAAAACATTGTAGGATCCAGATTTTGTTTTTAGGGTTGCTTTAATGTGGTCTAAATCTATTTTCTTCACAAATGACTCCTTGATTTTAACTATGATTTTGATAAGATTATAAACCTAAATCGCAATTTTGTATATAATCTTATAGACTTTTTAAGACGGAAGTAAAAAATATATGGCCAGTGTTATTACAAATGGTTGTACGAAGTGTAAGAAATGCGTTGAAATTTGCCCTGTAGAGGCATTTCATGAAGACACAAATACTCTTGTGATTAACCCTGAGATTTGTATTGATTGCGGGGCATGCATCCCTGCCTGCCCTGTTAGCATTATTTACGCCGAAGAAGATCTTCCTCAAAATTTAAAAACTTTTAAACAGATCAACGCTGAAAAGTCAAAAACCTTACGTATTGTTTCTGAAAAATAGCTAAAAAGTTTTTTTGTACAATCCAATCATTTGAGCTTGGTCAATAATGCAACCTGACATAGCAGATTCAACGTCGGATTTTCTTGAGTTTTCATCTAAGGTAAGAATTTTATTGAGAGCATAAATCTTAAAGAAATAGCGATGGGTTCCACTGGGAGGACAAGGACCGCCCCAATCCCCGCGGTTAAAATCATTTAAGGCTTGTTTGCCGGGGATGCTTCCTTCCTCAATTCGAGAAGTTTGCGGCATAATATTATAAACAATCCAGTGATCCCAGTTTCCAATCGGAGCATCGGGGTCATCAACAATCAAAACAAGGCTTTTGGCATTTACAGGGATATCGCTGATTAAAAGCGTTGGAGAAACATCTTCTCCTTGGCATGTAAATTTCTTAGGAATCATTTCATTGTGCTTAAATTCAGGGCTAGTAATTTTCATGGCAAACCCTCCTTTGGCAATTAACAAAATAAACAATATTAAAAAAAGAACTTTTTTCATAAATGAGTCCAATCTTGTGGAGCGTCATTAACGCAAGTTTGTTGACGAATTTATCCCGCGAAACTGCAGT
This sequence comes from Candidatus Omnitrophota bacterium, assembly GCA_028693815.1. NCBI lineage: Bacteria > Pseudomonadati > Candidatus Omnitrophota > Candidatus Omnitrophota bacterium. The sequence goes on along the minus strand of JAQUUP010000006.1, from coordinate 4,242 downwards.
CTAGCAGTTGAGTCGGGATTTCTTTAGATAATTTCAATTCCGATTGGGCAATGATCAGAACCTAAGACATCTTTTAAAATATACGAACGTTTAACTTTCGGCAAGAACTCCTGATTTACAAAAAAATAATCTAAGCGCCAGCCAACGTTTCGTGAACGAGCACCCGTTTTGTAATTCCAGAAAGTATAGTGATCAGGTTGCTCAGGATAAAAATGACGAAAAGTATCAACATATCCTTTTTTAATAAGCTTTGTGATCCACGCGCGTTCTTCAGGTAAAAATCCTGTGTTTTCTTGATTACTTTTAGGGCGAGCTAAATCAATCTCATTATGTGCAGTATTGACATCGCCACAAACAATCACATTTTTACTTTTTTTTCGAAACGATTCTATGGTTTTTAGAAATTGATTATAGAACGCCATCTTGTAAGGAACTCTTTTGTTCTCCACGCCACCATTTGGAAAATAAATATTAAACAAAACAAAATCACCAAAATCTAAAACCAAGTTGCGCCCTTCGCAATCAAATTCTTTTTTGCCTATTTTTGTTGAAACACTTTCTGGCTCTTTTTTAGAAAAAACTGAAACACCGCTATAGCCTTTTTTTTCACCCGCAGACCAAAAAGTCTTATATTGAAGTGGTTTTAAAAGATTGTCGGAAAGTTGATCGGGATGGCATTTTGTCTCTTGGATACATAAGATGTCGGGATCTTCTTTTTTAATCCAATCTACAAATCCTTTTTTCTCAATCGCGCGAATACCATTAACATTCCAACTTAAAATCTTCATTATTCATCTCCAAGCTTCACAGAAACACACCGCGATCCCCAGCTTCCAGGTTTTTCATCAAAAAAACCAGCGCATGAAGTGTGGCAATTATCGCATCTATTATTAATCAAATGATACTCCTTAACCTCATACCATGAGCGTTCAATTAGTTTTTGATGACAAACAGCGCAATGCGTTATCGACCCCTCGTCATCATCGATATTACCTGTGTAAACATATTGCAATCCCTTGCTAAGAGCTATTTGTCTTGCCCTCAATAGAGTCTGCTTTGGCGTTGGGCTATAATTCATCATCTGAAAACTTGGATGAAATGCACTGAAATGAACAGGGACTTCTTTCCCCAGATTTTCAACAATCCACGTACAGATCTTATTCAAATCATCATCAGAATCATTTTCTCCGGGGATAATTAAATTGGTAACTTCAAGCCAAGTATTCGTTCTTTCTTTTATAAAAATAAGTGCATCTAATACCGGCTTAAGCTGTGCTAAAGCAAGTCGCCTATAGAAACTTTCACTAATTGATTTTAAGTCCACATTAGCAGCATCCATGTTCTCAAAGAATTCTTCCCTCGCTTCTTTGGATATATAACCCGCTGTAACTGAAATCGTTTTGATATTGTTAAGATGACATTCTTTAGCTGTATCAATAGCATACTCTGCGAAAATCACAGGATCGTTATAAGTAAATGCAACAGATTTTGCTCCCACCTTCTTTGCGGTATCAGCAATTGTTTTTGGTGTGGCTTTCTCAGAAAGGCGATCAAATTCTTTTGATTTTGAAATATCCCAATTCTGGCAAAACTTACATCCCATGTTGCATCCAGCTGTCCCAAATGACAAAACACTTGTTCCCGGATAAAAATGATACAACGGCTTTTTTTCAATAGGATCAATACAAAACCCACTCGAACGCCCATAAGTCGTCAGGATAAGCTCACCAGCAATATTTTGGCGCACAAAACAAAATCCGCGGCTACCTTCAGGAATAACGCACAATCGAGGACAAAGGTAACATTGAACGCTGTTGCCTTCTAATTTTTTCCACCACTGAGCAGTATGATTATTATTTGTCATAGGAATAAATTTATTGTTTTGACCAAATGCGCGTATTTAGATTAAGATCATCCACAATTTTAATGGCTAGCTCGAGATCTTCAAAATACTCTTGGATCGGGGCGAAATCTAACATCGTAGTAAATACTTTCGGCTCAAAAAGATTGCGCTTATACCAAATGGCAATGTAAACATTTGAACGAATGAAAGAAAGATAAATTTCTCGTTTACTTTTCTTTTTGAAGCTTACAATGCGCTGCATCAAGCTTGTTGATAGAATATATCGTGACTCTATAGGATCATCGCTATAAACCGAAAAAAGTTTTTCAAATTCTGGATCTTCAAGCTTAACCAAAGGCGGGCGTGAAATGTTCATTTTCTGAAAAATTGTACCTAAGCCCCCCAACATGCTTTCAACTCTATCAGGAAGAACAAAGGTTTTTTTGCAGAAATCTTTGTTAAAATCAGCAATAAAAAAAAGACCCTTAAAAATGATACGCTCACTTCTATTTTTACCCTGGGTAACATATTTAGCACACAATTCCGAAAATTTTATCTTTGTTTTTCCTATTGTCCCTTGAATTAAATCATCGCCTTTATATTCATTGATCGAGTGATTAAAAATTTCGCTTGATTTGAATTCTGATTCCCTAATAAACCCATCTTTTTGGTAGACTAAACTATCGTCCATAAAGTTTACAATCTGCTTAATAACAACATCCTTAAAATCGCTAACATAGCTTCTCGTTAAAAGACGATACACAAAATACATTCCTGAAAAAGTTGCCGCAATAATAGTGCCAGGAATTCTAAAATCAACATAATGACCATGAATTCCTGAATCGCTACCTGGTATCTTCAAAGAAAAGAAAAAAACAAGCGCACCAATCAAGAAAATAATAAAACTATACGCATAGACAAGGGTGGCGACCTCTTTTCTCTTTTCTTCTAAAACAAGAATACCAGGAAAAAGTTTTTCATCATAAAATTGGGCTAGCTCTAAAAGTGTTCGCAAAGAAACTCCCTGTTAATTTTTATTTATTGAAGATATCCCCAACATTAATATTCTGACGTTCTTGATCGTTAGCTACTGCAAAAACAGCTTTACGCTCATAATTCATCATTGATGCAAGAATGTTGGTTGGAAACATCTCAACAGCATTGTTATAATCTGTAACCGATGCGTTATAAGACCGGCGAGCAGCAGAGATTTGTTCCTCAACCTCATTTAAACTTCCTTGAAGCTGAATAAAATTCTGACTAGCTTTTAAGTCTGGATAATTTTCAACAGCCACCATGATACCGCCTAAAGTTTTGGTGAGCTTATTATCAAGATCAACTTTTTCATTAGATGATAAATTTCCCGAAACAGCTTTTGCTCGAAGCTCTGTGATTTCAGTCAGCGTATTGGCCTCATGTTGCATGTACTGCTTAACGGAAGCGACCAAATTAGGAATAAGATCATAACGTTTTTTTAGCATGACATCAATTGATGCAAAAGCCTTTTCAACATCGTTCTTTTTTCCAATCAAACTGTTGTACATTCCGAAGGCCACCATGCTCACAACAGCGATGATAATAATGAATAACATTTTGCTCCTCCTTGCTCATTTAATAATTAATTTTATAAGTAGTTTATCATTAAACAGATTGTGCGCCAAGTATTTTACACAATTTTAAGAAAATCACTAGTCAGATTAGAAAAAAAAGAGCCGGTGCTTAACGCATCGGCTCTTAAAATTAGCAATATTAGAAAATCGCTTCTTTATAACTTTCTTACATTTTGGGCTTGTTCGCCTTTAGGACCTTGAGCAATTTCAAACTCAACGGCTTGTCCTTCTTCTAAAGATTTATAGCCTTCTCCTTGAATTTCAGCATGATGAACGAATACATCTTTGCCTTCCTCTGGCGAGATAAAACCATAACCTTTTTGGTTACTAAACCACTTTACTGTTCCTTTTGCCATTATTTAACCTCCTTTCGCAATCTTTGAGTATAACCCTAATTCTGAAGTTGAAAACTTTTTGATTAGAACTAGGGCAATAATGGCTGAAAACTAAAAATACCGCTTAGGCTAGATCTTTGTGCCCGAACGGCTTCAAATTTCCTTCTCCCTATTAACTCAACAGCAAGTATGGGGCATGGACTAGATTTTGTCAACTAAAATCTTTAGTAGCAAAAAAATAACAAAAAAAGAGCCGGTGCTTAACGCATCGGCTCTTAAAATTAGCAATATTAGAAAATCGCTTCTTTATAACTTTCTTACATTTTTGGCTTGTTCGCCTTTAGGACCTTGAGCAATTTCAAACTCAACGGCTTGTCCTTCTTCTAAAGATTTATAGCCTTCTCCTTGAATTTCAGCATGATGAACGAATACATCTTTGCCTTCCTCTGGCGAG
>JAQUUP010000005.1 GCA_028693815.1 Candidatus Omnitrophota bacterium | reverse complement strand
CTTAATACATTCAAAGCGTATCTTTCTTAAAAAAAGATCATCCTCGTTAAAAATCACTACTCCCTCTCGATTTAAATTTTTATAAATTGCCTTTTTCTCCTTAAAAACACCAGCTGGTGTTTTTAGAAATTCGAGGTGAGACTCTCCAATATTTGTCAAAATAGAAATAGTAGGATGAGCGATACGAGTTAAATTTTCAATCTCACCAAAATGATTTGTCCCAAATTCTAAAATTGCAATGTCATGTTTCGAGCGAAGATTTAATAATGTTTTTGAAACACCGATAAAATTATTCTCTGTTGCTACACTTTTGAGAACATTAAATTTCTTTTTTAAAACAGACGCTATCAGCTCTTTAGTTGTTGTTTTTCCAGAGCTTCCAGTAATGGCGATAATCGGGATAGGAAATTTTAATCGGTGAAATTGAGCAAGGCACTCCAGGGCAACGGCGGTATCTTTAACAACAATAACTGAAACGCCTAAAAAAGATTTCTTTGGTTTTTGAGAAACCAAGAGAACGTTTACCTTTTTCTGAACAACGGAAGATAAAAAACGATGCCCATCAAACTTCTTCCCCTTTAAAGCAATAAAAAGATTCCTTCTAAGAACTGTTCTAGAATCCGTGGACACACCATTAATTTTTTGATTAAGGTCTCCATACACGAGATGTCCACCTGTTGCTTTAATAATTTCTTTAACATTCATCATGATAAACATTCTCGAACAACTTTTCGATCGTCAAAGGAAATTGTTTCATTCTTTAAAATTTGATAATTTTCGTGTCCTTTGCCAGCAATTAAAACGATGTCGTTCTTTTCAACCATAGAAAATGCTTTTTGGATTGCTTGACGACGATCTAGAATAATCAAATAACGATCATGGTCAAATCCTGATACAATTTTATGTGCAATATCTTCAGGGTTTTCACTGCGCGGATTATCATTTGTAATAATGGAAAAATCGGCAAGACTGCTTACCACACTTCCCATTTTAACCCTTTTTTCCTTATCGCGATCCCCGCCACAGCCAAAGACAACAACAAGCTTCCCCTTCGTAACCGATCGAAGACTTGTCAAAACATTTTTCAAAGCGTCATCTGTATGAGCATAATCCACAAAAACAAAAAAATCTTGCCCTGCAATAACAGGCTCAAGCCTTCCAGGAACACAATTAAGATGCTCAACACCATATCGAATATCTTCCAGTTGAACACCAATACAGGAACAAGTCGCTGCCGCAGCTAAAATATTATAAACATTATGCTTTCCAATAAGCGTTGTCTCGATTTCAGTTTCATTCTGACCTAATTTTAATATAAATTTTGACCCAAACAACGTTGATTCAATATTCAAGGCCATCATGTCAGCTTTGTTTTCAACGCCATAGGAAACAACCTTGGCTTTTGTTCGCTCAATTATCTTTTGACCCCAAAAATCATCAATATTAACAATGGCAAAAGAATCTAATAAAAGAGAAGAAAACATCTTTGATTTTGCCAAAAAATAACTTTCCATGCTCTGATGATAATCAAGGTGATCTTGTGTTAAATTTGTAAAAATGCCAGCTTTAAAATCAATTCCAGAAACTCTGCCCTGATCAAGAGCATGAGACGAAACCTCCATAGCGCAATATGAAAAACCATTCTCATTCATGTCGGTTAAATAATGACAAATATCAACAATGCTCGGCGTCGTGTTTTCAATTGGGACAATATGTTCCCCGTAGCGACAGTTGATCGTTCCTATAACGCCGCATTTCTGTCGAGCAGTCTTTAAAATTGCTTCAATAAGATAAGAAATTGTTGTTTTTCCATTTGTGCCGGTAATTCCAAGACATTGCACTTTTTTTGAAGGAAAGTCATAAATTCGATTTGTTGCATCCGCCAAAAACTTTCTCGTATCCTCAACTTTTAGAATACAAATATTTTTATTTAAAAGGTCAATCGATTGCTCGCCGTCAACAGCAACAACAACCGCACCTTTTGCCACAGCTTCTTCAATGTAATCCGTACCATCTTTTCGAGCTCCCTTGATCGCAACAAAGAGCCCACCTTGATCAACTTTTCGAGAATCACATGAAATAGATTGAACATCATAAAGTAAAAAATGCTCTTCAATCTCTTTCTGATAAATATCTTTAATTAAATCTTTTAACTTCATTTTCTCTACCCTTAATTTTCTTCATTTGCCTTTAAGTATTTTAACACATTTTCTGCAACTTCCTTAAAAACTGGTGCCGAAACTGTTCCGCCATAATGATCAGGATGAGGCTCATCAAAAAAGACCACCATCGCAATCTTGGGGTCATCCGCTGGTGCAAACCCAATAAATGTTGCATAAAACTTACTGTGAGAATAAAGGCCATCAACAATCTTCTGAGCCGTCCCTGTTTTACCAGCAACTTTCACGCCTTTAATTTGAGCTCTTTTACCAGTTCCATTATCGACAACTCCGACCAAAATATCTTTAACCCGCATCGCAGTCTCAGGGCTAGTAACTTCCGTGATTGGCTGAGGAAAAAAACCTTCAACTACGTCTCCGTTTTGATCTCTAATATATTGAACAATAAACGGCTTCATATAGATACCGTTATTGGCAATAGCTGAAACAGCACATACAAGCTGTAATGCCGTTACCCCTATTTCATGACCAATAGGAACAGCCCCAATTGAAGTTCCAGACCACCGCGAAACAGGCTTTAAAACGCCTGAAACTTCCCCTGGCAAATTAACACCGGTCGCTTTTCCAAATTGAAATAATCGAGCATAATGATTGACCGCTTCTCCTCCAATTTTTTGAGCAACTTTAACTGTCCCAATATTGCTTGACTGTTCAATAACTCCTTTAAAAGTTAACATTCCTTGCGGGTGATGATCATGCAAAACATGATTAGCGACCTTATATTCTCCGTTCTCGCAAAAAATTTTATCATCCTCGCTAAACGCCTCTTCTTCTATTGCAGCACACGCAGTTACAATCTTAAAAACAGATCCAGGCTCATACATATCACTTATAGCCCGATTCCGTCGGTTATCAACAGAACTCGATTCTAAATCACTTAAATTATAAGTAGGTCGATTAGCAAGCGCTAAAATTTCACCTGTTTTTGGATCCATCACAATAATACTAGCAGATTTCGCATGATGCTTCTCAAAAGCCTTCTCCAAAGCCTGTTCAGCAAAATACTGAATTGTCTCATCAATAGTCAAAACTAAATCAAACCCATGCTTAGGAAGTAAAAAACTTTCTTGAATCAAAAGCTCCTGCTGCTTGGCATCCCGTAAAATTTGCGCCATCCCAAACTGCCCAGACAAAGAGTCATTGTATTCTAGCTCTAGGCCTTCCAATCCATAATTATCAATGCCAGCAAACCCAATCACATGCGCGGCTAACGTTTGACCAGGATAATAACGCCGGCTTTCCTTAATAAAATTCAAACCTTTAAAATCAAGTGCCTTTATTTTATCAGCTTGATCAGGTGATAACTTGCGCGAAATCCAAACAAAGCTTTTGTCGCGACTCATTCGATCTTTTAAAAAACTTTCCTCAAGCCCAAGCGTTTCATGGATAGCTTTAATAGCTTTTGCCTTTTGCTCAATACTCATAGAGCGTGGCGAGGCATACAGAGAGTATGCCGCAACATTTAAGGCTAATGGCCTAAATTTTCGGTCATAAATCGTCCCTCTTTTAGGCTCCAAACGCAAGATATGACTATGCTGACGATCAGCAAGCCCAGAAAGATATTCTGACTTAAAGACTTGGATAAAAATAAGCTTAATAAAAAAGAATATTAATAAACAGAAAAAAAAGAGGAATAAAAAAACAAAACGAAGTGAGTGTCTTTTAAAATACACAGATTTTATTATATTGGTTTATCGTATTGGTTTTGCTTCTGCTACAGATTTCAATGAAAAAACGCTGGCTAAAAGACCAGTTGTTCTTTTGAATACTGAATTCTGATCCGAAGACTTATTGGCAGCAAGCTGAGTTGGTACGTTCAAATGAACAATATGTTGAGAATCTAAGAAATCAATATCCGAATTCTTCGCCAGAAACCGCTCACTCAAAGAACTTGATGACTTAAGCTTAGCAATATTATAAACGACATGACCGTTGTCATCAATAAGTTTAAAGATTTCCTTTTCTTTGTTTTTACCCTGGTAAGCAAAATCATAAATTTTTACCTGCATTTGAATATAAATTAACGCAACAGCTGTGACACATAAAATAGCAGTTAAAAACTTTTTAAAATTCATTTATTTTCCTTTTCTATTTCTTAATTCGCCGCGCAACACGCAAGCGAGCAGATCGCGAGCGAGCATTGCGTTCGATCTCTTCATCGGTTGGGCGAAGCGGTTTTTTTGTAATGATTTCCAGCATCTGTTCTTTAGCAAAATATTTAAACTTTTCTTTAACAATACGGTCTTCCAGTGAATGAAATGAGATCACACAAATCGCTCCTCCTGGACGCAAATATCGAATCGCCTTCTTAAGAGCAATCTCAATTGCCTCTAATTCACGATTAACAGCAATGCGAAATGCCTGGAATGTTCGCGTTGCCGGATGAATATGGTGATCTTGAAAGCGGCGTGGAATAGCCTTTAAAATAATTTCCGTAAGCTCTTCCGTTGATTGAATAGGGTGCTTAACACGGCTCTTAACCAAATGATCCGCAATACGATCATGCCACCTCTCTTCTCCAAAATTCTTTAAAATTAAAGAAATTTCTTTACTTGATAATGAGTTAATCAAATCATATGCTGAAATAAAACTATTTCGATCCATGCGCATATCCAAAGGCCCAACTGAGCGAATACTAAATCCTCTTTCCGCTGTATCCATCTGATAGCTAGAAACACCTAAATCAAACAAAATTCCATCAACCTGACTAATGCCTAAACCATCCAGCGCTACATCTAAATCTCTGAAATCTTTTTGGACAAAAGCGCATCTACCGGAAAAATCTTCTAAATTTTGCTGAGCTAACGCAATTGAATCTTCATCACGATCAATCCCGATCAAAAGACCCTGAGGTCCTATTTTTTTTGCGATTTCCCTGCTGTGACCCCCCAATCCAAGCGTGCAATCCAAGACACACGCACCCTCAGAGAAATTTAGGTGCTGAAGAATCTCTTTCATCATAACTGGAATATGTTTAATATCGTTTGCCATAGTAACCATAGTTAAATGTCCAATATGTTTTCTGCGGTCTGCTCAAAAGAACTTTGTGAATCACTATAAAAATCTTTCCAGACCTTTTGATCCCAAATTTCGATACGATTGGAAACGCCAATCACGATAACGTCTTTTTTGATTTGAGCAAAATCTTTTAAATATACTGGAATAATAAAACGACCTTGTTTGTCAGGAGAAACGTCAACAGCGCCGGAGAAAAACATGCGATTAAAACTACGACTCTCCCGCTTTGTAAAAGACATGCCTTTAAATTTTTGTTCTTGAGCAGCCCATTCATATTCTGTAAACATAAAAATACATTTATCTAAGCCGCGAGTAAGGAAAAAACGGTCGATCCCGTTTTCTTTAGCAACATCTCGAAAACGAGCAGGCAAAATAAGGCGACCCTTTCGGTCTATTCCATGTGTATGTTCACCATAAAACATTTTTCATTTCCTCCACTTTGCTCCACTCTGTTCCACATTTATGAGTATATAGAATGTACGTGGACATGTCAATACATAATTATTGTATTTTTATGCACCACAACAAGTTGTATGAACTATCAACTAATATTCTAAATATTGTAGTATTTTGGACAAAAAAAATAGGGCTATCTGGGAATGTACGTTTTATGTAAACTTTAAAAAAGTGGAGTGAATCTTATCAAAACTTCTTTTGCGAAAAATAGCGGAGAGCTTTTTTCTTATCCTTCTCGATTTGTTCAATCAATAACTTTGTTGTTTTAAATTTTTGCTCATCACGGATCTTCTGTAAAAATAAAACCTCAATCTCTTTACCATAAATTCTTTTTTTAAAATCAAAGATATGAACTTCTAAATTTATTTTACTTTCTTTTTTAAACGAAGGCCTCCGGCCAATATTGGCAATCGCATTAAAAATCTGATTTTCTGATCGAACTTGCGCAAGATAAACCCCCGAGGGAGGTAAAATTTCTCGCCCAGGATTAATGTTGGCTGTCGGCGTTCCGATGCGAGCACCTCGACGATCCCCGTGCACAACTTTGCCCAAGGTGGAGACTCTTCTGCCTAAAAGCTTTTCTGACTCTTTTAATTTTCCGCGAACAATTAATTTTCGCAAAAGCGAACTACTGATTCTTTTTTTATTAAACTCAACAGATCGAACAATCGTAACTCGAATACCAAATGCATTTGCAATTTTCTTTAAAGCTTTTCCGCCACTAAGTCCTTCCTTCCCAAAATGAAAATCATCCCCAACAAATATTTCAACAGACTTAAATGAATCAAACAAATATTTCTCAACAAATTCCTCTGGCCTTAACAAAGAAAATTTCTTTGTAAAACGAATAACCACGCAAACAAGAACCCCTAAATCTTCAATAAGCTGCAATCGATGCTTTAAAGAAACTAAAAGTGAGACATCCATATTTTTATTAAGAACCTGAACAGGGTGAGGAAAGAAAGTCATGACAATCGGTGTGCCATTAATTGCGCGAGCTTTTTTAATAGTTTTCTTGATGAGCGCCTGATGACCTAAATGAAGACCATCAAAAACACCAATAGCAATAACAGGTTTTTTTATTTTTGTTTTAGGTAAATGATTTAGAATTTTCATAACTTACAAACAGATTTTATCATTTTCATTAATTTTTCGAACATCATCAATCGAAACGTCATTCAAATCTTTCGCCTCTTTGATATCAAAAGGCCCGACTTTTGTTCGATGGATCTGCGTAATACAAGCACCGCAACCTAGAAATTCTCCAATATCTTCAGCAATTTTTCGAACATAAGTCCCTTTGGAACACTCCAAGAAAATCTTTGCATTAGGAAGAGAAAAATCAACAAGTTCCAGCAAAGAAATTCGTATGCGGCGAGCTTTAAGATCAACCTTGATGCCTTCTCTCGCCAGCTGATATAATCGTTTCCCGTTATGCTTAAGCGCAGAAACCATCGGCGGAATTTGATCAATGTCTCCAGTAAAATGCGCTAATGCCTCCCTAAAAGATTTCTCGCTCACATGATCAAAGGACTTTTTATCAATCACTTTTCCCCTGACGTCAGCTGTATCCGTTGTTAGCCCAAGAACCATCGTAGCAAAATAAGCTTTGTCAAAAGAAGAAAATTCAACAAAACGCTTTGTTGCTTTTCCAAGCAGCATAACTAAAACACCGGTCGCTAAAGGATCCAGAGTTCCCGCATGACCAACTCGCTTCATTTTAAATTTTCGGCGCACAACATCGACAACATCATGAGATGTCATATCAGAAGGCTTGTTAATAACCAAAATACCGTTGATTGGACTGCTATCTTTTTTTATCATTTAAAATTGTTTTCTTAAAAGCGCTAACACATTTTTTTTAGCACTCTTTAAGTTTCCTGGATATCGACACCCGCTAGCCGCCTTATGGCCCCCACCTGCATATTGACTTGCGATTGATGCCACATTAATTCTCCCAGAAGATCGAAAGTTTACTTTTGTTAATAAAGAAGAAACTTCTGTAAAAATAACAATCACTTCATTATTTTTAATCATTCTAAGAAATGAAAAAATCTTATCTCTCAAATCAAATCTTTCCCCTGCCTTTAATAAAATTCTTTTCTTTAATTCAACGCATAAAATCTTTCCCTTCTCAATAGACGTAAAATTTTTCACCGCTTCCAAAAAAATCTTTAAATCGCTTTCACTAAGATTCTCGTAAACCTGATTATACAAAGGATAAACCGGGAGCTTAAATTCTAAGAGCCTTGCGGCAATCTCATGCGTATAGGCGGTTGTTGTCTGATAGCGAAAAGAACCTGTATCCGTTAAAATTCCTAAATAAAGAAGTTCCGCTATATTTTTAGTAAGTGCGAATTTCTCTTTCATTAAAAACTCAAATAAAACCTCTGCGCTTGAAGAAGCCTTAGGCTTAACCAAATTATATGTGCCAAATAATTTATTTGTCACATGATGATCAATATTAACAATCGGAACATTCTTTGGCAAAATATCTTTGATGCTTCCTATGCGGTTTAAATCTCCACAATCAAAAATAATGACCAAATCATATTGACGAGATATTTTCTGTACTTTCTTAATTTGTTTACCACCTTTTAAAAATTGATACATATCTGGCAAACCATCAGCATTAGCAATCAAAACTTTCTTGCCAATAGATTTTAAATAATCAGTCATAACAAGCTCGCAACACAACGCATCCAAGTCTGGACTAACATGAGCTGTGATTAAAATTCGTTGCGACTTCCTGATTGCGCTAGAGATTCTCTTAATGTTCATCGTTTAACCTTTCCGCTTCCTTCGTAAGTTCAATGTTAAATTCTAACGATTTATCATAATAAAAATCTAATTCCGGAATAAATTTTAAACGAACCCTTTGCGCAACGCGCTTTCGAATAAGGCTGCGTGCACTATCAAAAGCACTTTGCGCCTTCTCAATTCTTTCTTCTTCACCTAAAACAGTAAAATATACCTTCGCATGATGCAAATCTTTGCTAACCTCGATTCGGCTAATCGAAACAAGATGCAACCTAGGATCTTCTAGTTCACGCTGAATAATGTTAGAAACTTCCCTTTTAATCATTTGATTAACACGATCAATTCGTTCCATAAAACCCCCTCACAAGCTACGAGTGTAAAATTCCTTTTCCGCTTCTCGAAGCTCATCTTTCTTTGTTTTAATTTTACCATCGATTTTCTTAGCCAATAAATACTCTAGAATAACTCCAATCCTTTTGCCATCTTTAAAACCAATTTCCTTTAAATCCTCACCACTTATCGATAGTGTCGCCCATCGATAGTGATCTAGAAAATTGTCAATACACTTACTAACAGATGGATTATTATTTCTACAAGAAAAAAAGATAATCTCTTCGTTACTTAGATCACTTAAAACCTTTTGAATTTGACTTGGCCTCATTTTTTCATAGCACAATCGCTCGATAATTTCACGCTGCGTCTTTAGTGAAATAATTTTCTTCTGATCCTTTTTTGGAATCAAGAATTTGTCTAATAAATTTTTTGTATCCTTCAGCGAAAGATCATCAACAAATGCCATAAAATAGACAAGCCATCGGGATACAGGAAAATTCTCTAATTTCGAGACGCTCAAATATATTTCGATTGATTCAATTAGCTTCAATCGATCTTCATCCAAAGAAAAATCAGGAAAAATTTTTTGCAATATTTTAAGGCTAAACAATCGCCTTAAACATTTAGCAGGGCTTTGTTCTTCGCAAATTTTCTTAAACTCCTCAAAATATCTCCCTAGAGTCACGTTATAAATAATATCTTGCTCAAGAGTATCTTTCAAAATATTCATTGTATCTACGTCTAATTCAAAATCAAAACGCTGCTCAAAACGAATCGCTCTTAAAATTCGAGTTGGGTCGTCAATAAAACTCTTATCGTGAAATACTCTAATTTTCCTTTGCTCTAAATCACCTTGACCATCATAAAAATCAACAATTTCGCCAAATTTGCCCTTATTAATAGAAACAGCAATAGCGTTCATGGTAAAATCTCTTCGAAAAAGATCTGCTTGAATTGTTGCCGGCGAAACATCTGGAAGTGCACCAGAGGAAGAATAGCTCTCTTTGCGAGCCGTTGTAAAATCAATTCGAATATTATTTTCTTGATGCATTGATGCGGTCATGAATTTTGAATGCGCAACAAAAGAAAAACCGTTTTCCTTGGCAAAAGTTTTTGCAAAATCGATCGCATTCACTTCTAAAACAATATCAATATCAAGATTTTCTTTTCCTAAAATTAAATCTCGTACAATTCCACCAACAAGATAAGCAGAGACATTTCTTTGATCAGCGTATGCCCCAATGCTCTTAATTAACTTTAAAATATGATCTGGTAAGCTCTGAAATAAAATCTTTGTCATCTTAAGGCCTTGGGTGAAATTGCTTATGAACCGTTTTTAATCGCTCCCTGTCAACATGAGTATAAATTTGAGTTGTTGATATATCTGAATGTCCTAACATTTCTTGGACGGACCTCAAGTCAGCACCATGCTCCAAAAGATGGGTCGCAAAAGAATGACGAAGGGTGTGCGTCTTGATTTCTTTTTTGATGTTCGCAAGCTTTGCATAATGTTTGATAATCTTCCAAATACTCTGACGACTTATCTTTTTTCCCAAACGGCTAACAAACAAAGACGAGCTAAACTCTGTTTTGAGAAGCTTGCCTCGAACTTTTTCTAAATACTTGATAATAGAATCTCTCGCCTTTCGTCCGATGGGAACAATGCGTTCTTTTTGACCTTTTCCAATACATCGAACATAGCCAATTTCTGTGTTAATACTCTCCACCTTTAAATCAACAAGTTCAGAAACGCGCATACCGCTTGCATACAAAAGCTCCAAAATAGCATTATCCCTAATCTGCTGCCACTTACGTCCCTGAGAAGTTTTGATAATCTCTTCAATTTCGTTTGACGTTAAAACGTCTGGAACTCGCTGCCACATCTTTGGTGTCTCTAAAAGATGTGTCGGATCCTCTTTAGCTAATCGCTCTCGAACCAAAAAACGATGAAACATTCTTGTTGCCGCCAAACTACGGCAAATCGAGCTAGCCGAAAGACCCCTTATCTTCTGTTTTTCCATATACCCTGTAATATCGCTTCTTTTTATGGCATCTGGATCTTTAATACCTCGGCGAGAGAAATACTGAATATATTGCATAAGATCACGCTGATAAGCCATGATTGTATTTTTAGCTAATCCGCGCTCAACAAATAAATGATTAAGAAACTCCTGAAGATACTCTTTCATAAGAAATACTTATTTTTTAATATCACCTTCCACAGATTTAAACGAAAAATTAGCAATAATCGATTTTGAAACTGTTTTCATCTTTCTTTCCATAGCCTGCAAATCCTGAAAAGCTTCTGGCTTATTCAATCCATCCTGGCATTCTTTGAGAACTTTAATTTCCTTGCCTAACTCAACGGCTTTGTTGCCAACTAAAAGCTTTTGCATTTCTTCCACTTGAGTCAGAATGCTATTCATTAAATACTGAAGCCGTTTAGTATGCGTATTATCTTGAATGCCAGAAATAAATTCTTTTTGCCAAACGCGAAAAAGCGAAAGACGATACTTGTAATCTGCAACAGGATCATAAACCCTTTCTGGATATTCGATAGGACTTAAAATCGGTTCAAATTCTGAGCTTTCTACGCTCGTCTTTTTTGTTCGAGTAAACTTCTTTCTAAGTGGCTCACATCCAGAAACCAAAATAGAACAAACAAGTACCCACAAAAGAACAGTAACACCGACATTTTTCATTTTTATTTTACGCATCAATCATCTCCTTAAATTTAGTTTCACTTAAAATAGAAACGCCTAACTTCAAGGCTTTCTGGTATTTTGATCCAGGATTCTCCCCAGTTAAAACAAAAGTTGTGTTTTTGCTCACCGATCCAACAATATCTCCTCCTAATTTTTTTATAATAGCCGTTACCTCATTTCGAGTCCATTGCTTCAACTCACCTGTTAAAACAAACTTCTTTCCACTTAAAACAGTCCCTTTTTCTTTTTCTTCTGGCTGCGCCATATTCACACCAAAGTTTCTTAACTGCGATATAAGCTTTTTTGTTACGCCTTGTTTTAAAAAACGTATCAACGACTCCGCCATCACGTCGCCAATCTCTGCAATAGAAGTGAAATCGTCGAATCTTGCGTTACAAATATTCTCCATATTCAAGAATTTAGTCGCTAAAACATAGGCTGCTTTTTCGCCAATATGCTCGATACCTAACGCAAACAATAATCGCGCAAGAGGCTGTTTCTTACTCTTTTCGATTGCCTTAAGAAGATTATCTGCTTTCTTTTCTTTAAATAAATTTAAAGTTAAAAGGTCTTTCTTTTTTAATATATAAATATCTGAAAAACTTTGAACTAATTTCTTTTCCAACAACTCCTTAACAACAGACTCGCCTAGCCCTTCGATATCCATTGCGTTACGCGATGCAAAATGAATAAGCCTGCGCTCAACTTGCTTTGGACAAGACAAATTAACACAACGATACGCGACTTCGTCATCATTTTCTCTAATAACCGCACTTTCACACTCAGGACATTTTTTAGGCACAGAAAACGGTAACCGACTCTCTTTTTTCGAGAAATCAATGACCTTAATAATCTTAGGAATAACATCACCGGCACGCTCAAGCAAAACACGATCACCCTGCTGCACGCCAAGTCGTTCAATCTCATCAAAATTGTGAAGCGTTGCACGAGAAATTGTAACCCCAGCACATTCCACAGGTTCAAGCTCAGCAACAGGCGTCAAAACTCCAGTGCGGCCAACCTGAACAACAATATCTTTGATTGTTGTGGTCGCTTGCTGTGCTAGAAATTTATACGCAACAGCCCATCGTGGACTTTTTGAAGTCGCGCCCAAGCTTTCCTGCTGACGAAAAGAATTGACCTTGATCACAACTCCATCAACTTCATACGGAATCTTATTTCGCTTGCTCTCAAATTCCTTACAATACGAAACAACTTCTTCAAAACTTTTACACAATCGGCTATTAGGATCAACACAAAACCCGCAAGTTTTCATTAAATTCAAAAAATCCCACTGAGATGCCACCTCTAAATTATCTTCAAAAACTCCCCTAGAGTGAACAAAAGAACTTAGCCGCCGTTTAGCAGTGACCGTTGAATCTAAAAGTTTTACCGATCCGCTTGTGGCATTACGGGCATTTGCAAAAATTGGTTCCCCTTCTTTTTTCCTCTGCTCATTAAGTTTTTCAAAGTCAGATTTCGTCATATAAATTTCGGCACGCACTTCAAAATTCTTTGGAATACTCTTCAAATCACCTGATAAAATTTGCAAAGGAACAGAGCGAATGGTTCTTAAGTTTGCCGTTATGTCCTCTCCTATCACTCCATCACCACGTGTTGCGCCAAGAACAAACTGTCCTTCCCGATATCTCAAAGAAGCACTAACACCGTCGATTTTGAGCTCAACTGTATATTGAATCTTTTGATTGGGACAATTTTTCTCAACTCTTGCTTTCCATTCAAGTAACTCATCAATAGAATATGTATTATCCAAAGAATACATTTTTGAACTATGCGTGACGCCTCCGCCCGAAGACTCCATTTTAACGCCAACACGCTGAGTAGGAGAATTCTTAGAGAAATATTGGGGAGATTTCTTTTCTAAATCAAGCAAACTTTTAAGCAAATCATCATACTCTTTATCTGAAATAATAGGATCGCTTAAAACATAATATCGATAATTATGATATTCAAGATCTTTGCGTAACTGCTCGATTTCTTTTCTTTTTTGATCACTCATAACTATAACCCTAAAAATAAACGGGAAGCCAAAACCTCTGGAAGACCAGCGGCAATAATTTTATCTTGAGCTTTTTTAATATCATACGAAACACGCTTAAGCTCAATCGTTTTCTCTTTTGTGTCATAAACACAATATGCTGCATCAGGATGCCTATCCCGAGGTTGTCCAACACTTCCTACATTTACAAGATACCGACATTCTGGATCAAGATCAATTGAATACGAATCAATCCGGTCAACCGTATCTTCTTTTTCAACAAAAACTTCTTGAACATGTGAATGCCCAACAAAACAAACTAATCGATCTAACAAAGAAAATGTTAACTGAACATGAAAAAGGCTAAGAAGATAGTGAAACATCTCGGGATTATTCAAAGTCCCGTGGACCAAAACAAAGTCATCATTTTTGAGAACCAAATTTGATTCTGATAAAAATTTCTTTTCCTCATCAGAAATCATTCCAATCGTCCAGAGGATAGATTCTCGTGCAAAAGCATTCAAACGAGTCGACTGACTTTTCTGGGCAACGGCCCAATCATGATTACCAGCAACATTGGCGGCTTTAATCTCTTGAATTCTTTGAATACATTTTGAAGGGTCAGCTCCATAACCAACAATATCCCCGCAACAAAAATAATCAT
Source organism: Candidatus Omnitrophota bacterium (assembly GCA_028693815.1). Taxonomy (NCBI): domain Bacteria; kingdom Pseudomonadati; phylum Candidatus Omnitrophota; species Candidatus Omnitrophota bacterium. The sequence continues at coordinate 66,955 of JAQUUP010000005.1, read as the reverse complement.
CAATCTGCTGACCTTGAAGGTCTTTTAAAACAGCATTGAGTGCTTCAAGGTTTCCGTGAATATCGGAAAAAATAGCATATCTCATAAATAACCCAGTTAAATATATCTATAGCGTTGGAGCAACAGAAAAACTATACGATTTTCCTGTAGCAGAATAATAATTAACTTGTTGGTTTTTTATATATTGTAAAAAATGTTCCTGCAATGCAGCCATTAACTGCTCGATCTTATCCTTAGGACCCTCAACCAAAACCTCTACTCGGCCATCCGAAAGATTTCTAACCCATCCGCTTAAATTTAAATCCAATGCAATTCTTTGTGTTGTATAACGAAAACCAACACCCTGAACCATTCCAGAATAAAAAATATTTGCTTGCACCATAACTAAATTAAGTCGGGAAGGTGGGACTTGAACCCACGACCTCAACGTCCCGAACGTTGCGCGCTAGCCAGACTGCGCTACTCCCCGTTTTTATCAATTTTATGTTCACGAAGTTAACAATAACGATGTTTTGAAATAGTTTATCATTTAAGGAAAGGCAAGTCAATCGAGGAATTTAAAGAAGTTTTATGCTTCTTTGGTTGAAAAAACAATCTCAGCTTCGGTTACAAGTTTTTCTCCCACAAAAGCTTTGGTCCTAACAATACCTGTATTCTTTAAGAATTTTATAGTGGTGACTTCTATTTTAAGCTGATCTCCTGGAACAACAGGCGCAAAATATTTAACAGTTGCCTTGCCAAGATAGTAATAAAGATTTTTTCCTTGAAGATTGCGGCTATAATAAAAATAAATACATCCGGCTTGAGCCATCGCCTCTAGAATGAGAACTCCTGGCATCACCTTTTCATTTGGAAAATGGCCCTCAAAGAAATGTTCATTAATAGTAACATTCTTAATCGCAATCAATTTTTCATTGGGAACAAGATCAATCACGCGATCGATAAGTAAAAATGGAAAACGATGAGGAATAATTTTCTTAATTTCTTGAATATTTAATTGCATAAAATCTCTCCTTTAACGAATGGCCAATCCGCCATCCATCTGAATGTTTTCTCCAATAATATATTGCGCCTCTAAACTCAACAAGAATTTAACACACCCGGCCACATCCTCAGGTGTCCCAGCTCTTCCCATTGGAATTAACTTATCAATATTCTCGCGATCTTCTGGCGAAAATTCTTTTAAGATATCGGTCTCGATAAATCCTGGTGCAACACTATTAACACGTACATTATACGCAGCAACTTCTTTGGCTAAAGCTTTTGTAAAAGCATCTAAGCCTCCCTTGCTTGCTGAATAATTAACTTGTCTTGGAAGACCAATTTTTCCACTAATAGAAGAAATGTTGATAATATTACCGTCTTTTTGCTTTAACAAAGTAGTAATACAGCAACGCGTGATATTAAAAACCCCTGTCAAATTTGTATCAATAACTTTCTGCCAATCTTCCTGCGCCATAAGCATCAATGCCTTATCGATAATAATGCCAGCATTATTAATTAAAATATGAAATGTGCCGAATTCTTTTTTGATATTCTCGGTCCATTCTTTAACTTTATCAAAATCCTTAATATCAACCTGTGATGCCTTGCACTTAACACCAAAGCTTTTAATTTCTTTTTCAAGCGCAGAAGCATCTTTTATACTTTTCACATAGCTAAAGGCAACATGACATCCCTGCTTTGCTAACATCAAGCAAATCGCGCGGCCAATTCCTCGAGAGCCACCGGTTACGATTGCAACTTTATCTTTGATTAAATTCATTCTAAAAATCTCCTTAGCACCATACATGTATTATTTCCACTCGGTGATGAAATAATCACAAGAACATTGTTAATCCTTGCTTTTCGCGACTTGTTAACAACGTAATCTAAATCACAATCAGAATCTTTTTCTTTATAATTAATCGTTGGAAAAATAAAATCATCCTCAAAAACAGATAAAGCAGCTGATACAGAAAGTGCACCGGAAACGCTAAAAGATTCACCTGTCATTGATTTCGGCGCACTAATAGGAATTTTATAAGCATGACTTTGAAAAACTTCTTTAATAGCAAAGGTCTCAACTCGATCTGCTGAAGGCGTTGAATTTGCATTAGACACAATAAAATCAATATCCGTTGTTTTAAGATTAGCTTCCTTTAAAGCAAATTGAATCGAACGCCTTAGACCCTCTGCTTTTGGATTATACTTATTGATTCGATACGGATCAAAACTTGTTCCAAACCCTAAAACTTCGCCTAAAACAGGTGCCTTTCGTTTCATCGCATGACTATGCTCCTCCATCGCTAACAAACATGAACCCTCGGAAAAAACAATACCGTTACGCCTCTTATCAAAAGGACAGCTAATAAACTGACTATTTTCTATTGATCCGGAAAGAAATTTAAGCGCATGAAAACCGAGAAATGTTTGCTTACACATTTCCTCAACTCCACCCGCATACACTAGCTTAACCCTATTAAGCTGAATAAAATCATAAGCATATTTCATAGCATCAAGACTAGCTGTAAATCCGGTTGAAATAGTTGTGTTAAATCCTTTAATATTGTGCCAAATTGAAACCTGACTTGCTGGAGAATTGATAACCGTATTTGGAAAAAGAGCTGGATTAGTATAGCGCGGGCCTTCGCGCAATGTGACTTCCTGGAAATCACTAATACTTTTTACGCTTCCTAGCGTTGTTCCAACAGACACGCCTAAACTATCAGTATTTTCTTCTGTAATTGTAAATTGACTGTCCTCAATAGCAAGTTTTGCGGCAGAAACCAGCAATTTTGTGCTACGGTCAAGAGATCGCAAACCTTTTTGACCCATATACACCTTTGGATCAAAATCCTTAACTTCTCCAACTTCATGAACCGAAAGATCAGATGTGTCAAATAAAGTCGCTGGGGCCCAGCCTGGCTTTCCGGCTTTAAGAGATTTCCAATATTCCGCACGGCCTTTGCCAATGCTTGATAAAACACCCAATCCAGTAATAAGAACTCTTTTTTTCATTTTATTTGTTACTTTCCAATAACAAGATCTTGTTCGCGTGCAGATAAAATATATTTTGCTAAAAGATCTGTTTCAATATTCACTTTATCATTATCTTTTTTAGAACCCAAGGTTGTCACCTTAAGAGTGTGCGGAATAATATAAACAAAAAACATGTTCCCTTTAACTTCGCCAATCGTTAGACTAATCCCATCAATACAAACAGAGCCTTTAGGAGCCAAATAACGTGCAAGACTCTTTGGAATCAGAATTTGAAATTCTTCATAATTCGGCAAAGATATTCTTTTCTTAATTGTCCCAACTCCATCAATGTGACCCGATACAAAATGACCTCCCAATCGATCATTAACACGAAGCGCGCCCTCAAGATTAACCCTGCTTCCGACTTCTAAATATTTTAAAGTCGTCTTATCCATTGTTTCTTTCATAATATCAAAAGTAAAGACATCTTTCTTTAACTTCGCAACAGTAAGACAAACTCCATCAGTCGAGATACTGTCACCAATTTTAATTCCTTTTAAAACTTTTTTAGCTTTAACCGATAAGACAATAAGATTTTCTTTTCGCTCAATCTTTTGAACAATGCCTTTTTCTTCAACGATTCCTGAAAACATTAAATTCCTTTCCCTAACAGCTACTTTATATAAGCCTCAATAAAAATATCACTTTTCATGTATTTTAAACGCATATCGCCTAATTTTAAAGAACGATTCACATTTTTTATTCCAAGCCCAGTAATTGCACTTTTCGCCTCTTGATCTCCAATAATTTTTGGTGCAATAAATATCCACATTTTATCTGCAAGCCCTTGCTTTAAAACGCTGCCCACGATAGTTGCTCCGCCTTCAACAAGAATACTTGTAATCTCATGACCTGCTAAAATTTTAAAGAATTTCTTTAAATCAACGCGTCCGTCCTTGGATGAACAAACAAAAACATTGATCCCTTTTTTTCTAAAATTTTCAATTTTCTTTATGCTTGCAGATTCAGTTGTTGCAATATAAATATTGTGAGAATTTGTTTTTTTAAACAAATTCGCACCTAAAGAAATCCTCAAAGACGAATCAACAATAATCTTTTTTAACTCTTTTGATTCTTTCGTTGCATTCAAAAAAGGGTTATCCTTAACAACAGTATTAATTCCAACTAAAATTGCATCAAAATCATTACGCAACTCATGCGCTAATTTTCTCGTTTCTTCGCTCGTAATCCACTTTGAATGCCCGTTAGATGTTGCAATCTTTCCATCCATTGTCTGAGCACATTTAACAACAACAAACGGCATCCCTTTTTTAATATATTTAAAAAAAGCCTCATTCATCTGAAAAAGCTCATCAGCCAAAATCCCAACTTTTGTCTTAACGCCAGCTCTATTTAACTTTTGAATTGATTTTCCGTTATTCTTTATATTTGGATCTTCTGTCCCAATCACAACTTCTTTAATACCGCTGTTAATAATTGCATCAACACAAGGCGGCGTTCGTCCAAAATGCCCACATGGCTCAAGAGTAACATACAGCTTTGCCCCTTTAGAAAAACGTCCAGCTTTCTTTAAAGCTTCAATTTCTGCATGATCAGCCCCACAACGCCGATGATATCCTTTAGCAATAATACGATTATTCTTAACGATCAGAGCCCCAACCATAGGATTAGGCGAAGTCTGACCTTTCGCCTTAAGCGCAAAATTTAATGCCATTTTCATATAAGTTGTATCAGAATTTAATTTCATTTTATTTTCCCGCCATTGCCTTTAGCTGCTCGACAACTTCATAGGGCACTTTTGCTTTTCCAATAAACGTATTATCTTTTCCTTCTCCATGCGCATCCGACCCACCTGTTAAAATTAAATTATTTTTCTTTCCAATCTTTTCGTAATACTCAATTACAGACCTAGACCAATTCGGATAATACACTTCTAATCCTTGAAGTCCTGCTTTAACGAGCCCAGGAATTATTTCATCACAACGCGTACTCATAGGATGAGCTAAGACAGCAACTCCTCCAGATAGTCGAATAAGATTAATTGCTTCAACGGGCGTCTGCTTATACTTTTTTACATATGCCACAGCATCGTCAGCCAAAAACCGATCAAAAGCTTCTCTGATTGAAGATACCCATTTCTTCTCTTTTAAAACAAACGCTAAATGAGGACGTCCTACTGATTTTGTTTTTGTCAAAGAACAGACTTCGTCCAAAGAAATATTGTCAATACCAACACCTTTTAACTTCTCAATCATTTTCTCAATACGAGCAACTCGCGTATTTTGCATTTCTTCAATTTTATCCAAAAGCGTTTTATTTTTACAATCCAGACAATATCCAAGAATGTGGATATCTTTGCCATCTAGCTCCGAAGAAAATTCAATACCTGAAATAATTTCAAGATTCTTCGAGTCAGCTGCCTTTTGAGCAGGAGCCACACCCTCAAAGGTATCGTGATCTGTGATGGCAATACACTTTAAATCAGCATTCAAAGATTCTTGAACAACTTCCTCGGGCGTTAAACTACTATCCGAATAATTTGTATGTATATGAAGATCAGCAAACAACGTCACGATTTTTTATCTTTCACAACGGGATTCTCTTTGTGTGCTTTATCTAGAATTCCATTTACAAACTTGCTAGATTCAATATCCCCATACTTTTTAACAAGCTCAATCGCTTCATTAATAGAAACTTTCGATGGAACATCCGGCATATAGAGCAATTCAAAAATACCCATTCTTAAAACATTGCGATCAATAAAAGCCATGCGGCTTATATCCCAATTAGATGCGTATTTAAAAATTTTTGCATCAATGTCTTTTAAATTTTTTTCGATACCTGAGATGAGGACAGAAGCGAAATCTTTAATTTCGCTATCATTAATTTCAGAAAGGTCAGAAAAGCTTTTGGCGAGTAGTGACATAGACTCTTTTCTTATATCAGCCTGATAAAGAACTTTTAAAACTAATTCACGAGCTAATGTTCGTTTTCGCATTTATAGAATCCAATTCTAATCAAAGACCTAAGATTATATTTTCTTTAACTTCTTAAAGACATCAACCATTTCGAGAACTGCTTTTGCAACATCGCACCCTTTATTGTTATTCTCGTTAGAGCGCTTATACGCTTGATCTATTGTATCTGTCGTTAGAACACCTAAAACTACGGGCTTGCCTGTTGAAAGTGCGACTTTCTGAATACCATCACACGCACCTCGCGCAACAAAATCAAAATGTGCTGTCTCTCCACGAATCACAGCGCCAAGACAAATGACTCCATCAATATTTTTATTTTTAGCTAATTGAAGAGCAACAACAGGAATCTCCCACGCCCCCGGAACGAAAACAACAGTAGCATCAGTTTTCTTAACACCATTCTTAGACAGCTCTTCAAGACATCCATCTAAAAGCTTAGATGTAATAAAATCATTAAACTGGGAAACAACAACGCCCAGCTTGATACCTTTTCCTTTCAAATCCCCTTTAATTATTTTTGCCATATTAAAATCTCAAAGACTCTAGAAAATGACCTAGCTTTTCTTTTTTAGTTTTTAGATAATTCTTATTCTTTTCGTTATGAGGAACAACGATAGGAACGCGCTCAGAAACTTTAAGACCATAACCCTCAAGTCCAACAATTTTCTTTGGGTTGTTCGTTAAAAGTCTAATTTCCTTAACGCCTAGATCAACTAAAATTTGAGCGCCAATTCCATAATCACGTAAATCAGCACCAAACCCTAATGCTTCATTTGCCTCAACAGTATCCATACCCTGGTCCTGAAGATGATACGCCTTAATTTTATTTTGCAATCCAATGCCTCGACCTTCTTGTCGCATATAAAGCATAACACCAGAACCTTCTTTTTTAATCGCCTCTAAAGCTGCATCTAACTGCTCACGACAATCGCATCGCCTTGATCCAAAAACATCGCCAGTTAAACATTCAGATTGCACGCGAACCAAAACAGGTTTTCCATCCGAAACGTTTCCTTTTACGAGCGCAACGTGAGTAACTCCATCAACAGTTGAATCATATCCAATCATTTGAAAATCGCCATGTATTGTTGGAAGCTTTGCCTCTCCTGACTTCTCAATCAACTTATCTTTTTTTCTTCGATATTCAATAATACTATCAATAGTACAAATTTTTAAATTATGTTTTTTTGCAAATTCTTTAAGCTCAGAAGTTCTTGCCATCGTTCCATCTGGTTTCATAATCTCACAAATAACCCCAGCTGGATAAAGTCCAGAAATCTTCATCAAATCAACAGTTGCTTCCGTATGCCCTGCGCGAACTAAAACACCACCTTCTCTTGCCTTTAATGGAAATAAATGTCCTGGCCTAATAAGATCCTTTGGAGTTGTTTTCGGATCAATTAAAACTTTTACCGTTTGCGCTCTATCAGCAGCTGAAATTCCAGTTGTTGAATTATTGGCCGCGTCAACCGAAACGGTCCACCCAGTATTGCCCTCATCCTGCCAATCGCTACCAGCGGAAACCATTGGATGAAGCCGAAGTTCGTCCAACCTTTTTCCTTCCATTGGCATACAAATAAGTCCCCTGGCTTCTCTTGCCATAAAATTAATATCCTCAGCACTAACAAATTCCGCCGCAATCAAAAGGTCACCTTCATTTTCGCGACCCTCATCATCAATAACAATAATTATCTTACCCTGTTGAAGATCCTTGATAATTTCCTCTATTGAATTGCTCATAATACTCCGTCCTTTTTTATTATTAATCTAAATATATATATTAGTTATTCGAAAGAATAACACGAATTATAAGTCTTTTTGACTAAAAATTCAAGATGTTTATGTTGTCAAACGATTTACTGTTCCCTATAATGGATATATGCCTATAGAACAAAAAATAGCGAAAATTCTTATCAAAAATAAAAAGACATTGTCTCTTGCAGAATCTTGTACTGGCGGACTTCTCTCAAATCGTTTAACAAATATCAGCGGAAGTTCCAAATTCCTAAAAACAGGAATTGTTGCTTATTCGAACGAAGCCAAAATAAAATTCTTAAAAGTCCCTTCTGGCTTAATTAAAACTTATGGTGCTGTTAGCTCCCAAGTCGCAATAAAAATGGCAAATGGCGCACGCCAAGCACTCAACGCTGACTACGGCATAGGAATCACAGGAATTGCCGGCCCAACAGGAGGAACAAAAAACAAACCTGTAGGTCTTGTTTTTATTGCAGGAAGTTCAAAAAAACAAGACATCTGCATTCAGTGTCAATTCAAAGGATCTCGTCTAGCAATCAAATCAAAAATCTGCAAAAAAGCTCTTGAACTTCTTTTTGTTCTTCTTTATGAATAACCAAAGAATACGCGCCTTCATCGCAATTAAATTTAATAAACAAATAAAATCCCTTATCCTAAAGGCTCAGGATAAACTCAAAGAATATCACGCTAATATCAAATGGGTTAACCTAGAGAATACTCACATCACACTTCAATTTCTAGGAAACATCGATCAAAGTCAAATTGAAATTATTTCAAAAACTATTACGAACATTTCCAAGAATCATCATCCCTTTCTTATCAAAACAACCAGAATTGAAATGTTTCCTGCGCAAAGCCCAAAGATTATCTCTCTTGGAATCAACAAAAAAGAAAACAATCTTAAGAATCTTGCGGATGACATAAGCATCTCCTTAGCTAAAGTTGGATTTCTTAGAGAAAGAGAATTTTCTGCCCATATCACATTAGGGCGAATTAAAAACCTAAAAAAGATGGATCAGCTAAAGAAAGATATTCAGGATTTTGACTTTAACAAAGAAATCAAAAAGAACATCAATTCGCTGACCCTCTTCAAAACCACTCTCTCTCAAACAGGTCCAATTTATCAGGAAATCTCAAGCTTTACTCTAAAGTATTAAAATGAATATATATGATTCGATACTGTTAAATATGAATCTATCTGCATAGTAACATATTGATAAGTAAGTTTGAGTAAGTATTTAATACTATAAAATCATTCTATTAATACAATAATAATATTCTAGGTAATGATATATAGTAATTAAAGTAAGTTTGGGTAAGTCTAAGCTATTTCTATAATAAGCTGGGAATATATGAATATAGATCTATAATATATTAAGAGTAATCTTGAGTAAGTCTGAGTAACTATTTACTAACGTCTTCGAAGCTTTGAAAGTAGCCGAAGGATTTCAATATAAAGCCAAATCAAAGTAACCATAATGCCAAAAGCAGAATACCATTCCATATATCTTGGTAAACGATGTGCAGCACCCTGGTCAATAAAATCAAAATCTAAGACAAGATTTAATGAGGCAATTCCAACAACAAATAAGCTAAAAACAATTCCAAAGGTATTTGCTCCGTAAATAAAAGGTAACTGTATTCCGAAAAATCCTAAAACAAAATTTAGAATGTAAACAACAGCGATTCCTGCAGTTGCAGCAACAACGCCCATACGAAACTTTTCAGTCACCTTTATCAAGCCAGATTTATAAATTAACAGCAGAGAAAACAAAACCCCAAAAGTAAGACAAACGGCCTGAAGAACAATGCCAGGATACTGCATTTCAAAAATTGCCGAAAACCCGCCTAAAACAATACCTTCGCATAACGCATAGCCAGGAGCAGTAAGCGGTGACCATTGTTTCTTAAAAATAGTTATAAGCGCAATTATAAAGCCAACAATAGCGCAAACCATAACAAGACCCATCGATGTACTAGAAATCGGTACACCTTCCTGATTTAAGCCAAGGGTTGAAGCAGGCTGAAAAATTTTCCCCCAAGACCAAGAAGCTGTAATCATAACTAAAAAAAGAAGCGCAAAAACCTTGTTAACCGCTCCCTGAACCGTCATAACACCATCCCCTTCTGCAGCTTGAAGCTTCGAAAATACAGCTGGATTTAATGTTGGATTTGATGATCGTCTCATAATACCTCCTTAAATGAGCCTCTGCTTTTTTGCTTCACTTTGCTTGCAAAACAAAGCATCAGGGGCGAATTTATCCCGAGCGTGAAAGCGCGTCGGGATATTGAACGTTTAGATTCTTGAACTTTATCCCGCGCGTGAAAGCGCGTCAGGACTTCCTTAAAAATTACTAAAAATTAATTTGACCTAAAAATAAACAAAGAGATTTGCATAACAATATTTGCATAAAGCCCTGCGGCAACATCATCCATCATAATACCAATACCGCCTGGTTTTTTCTCAAAATAACTCACAGGATAAATTTTAAACATATCAAATGCACGAAACAGAAAAAATGCCGTAATCAACACAGGCCAAGTTCTAGGCAACATAAAAAAAGTAATCATCATTCCAGAAACCTCATCGATCACAACACAAGAAGGATCTTTTTCCTTAACAATATCCTCCATTTTTCCAGAAATGAGAAAACCGCAAATAGTCACAACAAAAAAAACAAAAATATAAAGATACATATTATTAAAAAGCAAAAAACACATAACACCAGCGACTACGCTAGCAGCGCTCCCTGGAGCAACAGGAACATAGCCAATCCCAAAGAAAGTTGAAACTGTCTTTATCAATATATTTTTCATTGTGTTTTTATTAAATTACGGTTTCGCCAAAAATAAGAAAGTCCAGAAATCAACGTTAATGCAACCGTGATGAGCATCGAGATGTTGATTCCAACCTTCCACCAAAATTCAATATCTTCAGACCAGCCAGAAATAATAGTAACCAATCGTTTAAAAATAATAAATCCTAAAATAATAAAAATAGCAACTACTTGCGAAACCGTTTTGTGCTTTCCCCCTCTTTCCGCAGCCAACACTTTTTGCTTCGTTAAAGCAAAAATTCTTAATCCAGTCACAAGAATTTCTCGACCCAAAATTAAAACAACCATCCAATCAATGACAATATTCATACGAACAAAAGCAAGAAAAGCAGCTAACATCAAGAATTTATCTGCAATCGGATCCATTAATTTTCCAAAATCGCTAACTAGATTATACTTCTTAGCAACATACCCATCATAATAATCCGTCAGCGATGCCAAAGCAAATGTCACCGTTGCCAAAATAGCAAAAATTAAACTTTCCTGCCCGATAAAAAAAATAAACAAAAATGTTAGAAAAATACGTGATATCGTTATTTTGTTTGCAAGGTTCATTTATTTTACTCCTAAGTCTTGCCACTATTTGTTTTACTAAAAATTTTACTCTCTAGCAAGGCTTCCCTAATAAATCATACTCATAACTGTCTATTATTTCAACCTTAAAAAAATCACCAGATTTTAGCTTCTTTCGCGTCTCAATATAAATAACACCATCGACTTCAGGCGCATCATATTGACTACGACCGACATATAATCCCTTTTCATTCTTTATTTCTTCGTCAACAACAACAAAAAGTTTCTTGCCGATAAAACGCCTGAGCTTAGACGTTGAAATCCCCTGCTGAATTTTCATCAAGGTGTCATATCGTCTTTGTTTGACATCCTCTGAAATCTGATTTGGCAAACAAGCAGCTTTAGTGCCCTCTTCTCTTGAATACATGAAGACACCTAATCGATCAAACTGAAACTTTCGAACAAATGCGCATAATTCCTTAAACTGAGCCTCAGTCTCGCCCGGATAGCCAACAATAAAAGAAGTTCGCAAGCAACATTCAGGCATTTTATTACGAATTTTCTTGATCAAAGCAATAATTTCTTTTTTAAAGAAATGCCGATTCATGTCTCGTAAAATTTTATCATTTACATGCTGCAAAGGAATATCTAGATATTGACAAATACGCTTTTGGCTCTGCATCAAATCAAGCAACTCATCTGTGACATGCGAAGGATATGCATACAACAGCCGAAACCATTTAATCTGACTTGTATTTTTTAACAAACTCTTAAGCAAGTCAACAAGGGCTTTGTGTTTGTATAGATCAAGCCCATAGGCAGTAATATCTTGGCCAATAATATTTATTTCTTTGATCTTTTTTCGATCAAGCCGTTTTGCTTCTCTTGTGATTGATTCTATCGAACGCGAAACAAACTTTCCTTTAATTTTAGGAATCACACAAAAATGGCAAAGATTATAACAACTTTCACAAATTTTCAAATACACATAAGATTTTGGTGTCAGAACAACCTTCTTTTCATTCTCCTCTTTCTCCAAACTCAATACACCGTCGATGAAATCTACTTCCTTAAACTCTTTACGCATTTGCTTTGGATAACGCTCTGGAAAACATCCAACAACGGCAATTCTTTTAATAATGCCGCTTTTCTTTAAATCAATGAGCTCTAAGATTAAATCAATTGTTTCTTTTTTTGCCGTTTCAATAAAAGCACATGTGTTTAAAATAACAACATCTGCTTTTTGGCTATGGACAATCGCATGATTTTTTTTCTTAAGCCGGCCTAATATAATCTGGGAATCGACTAAATTCCGCGCACAGCCCAAATTAATAAGCCGTACACTAGAAGACTTTGGGATTTGATTAACAATTGGGATTTTTGAAAATTGCACGATTAGATTAGATATTATTCTTCAACCGTAAAACCACTAGGCGTTATGATAATTTTATTAATTCCTCGATTGCCATCAGTTAAAGAACTGATTGCTTTTCCGTTTAGTTCTAATTCAAGACCTAGCAAATTTTTTCCAGATAATTCAATTCTTTCTTTCGCATTCCAAGACTCAACAGCACCCTTCGACAATGAAGATCGAAAAACTTCGCTTCCATCTGCTGATACGCGCAACCACGTCTTCTTTTTAGCACGAACGACCAAATTAACTTTTTTTTCAGAAACGCTAGAAACCTTTTCTTCTGGATTAACTTTATCAACAACAGGTTTCGAGGCAACAGCCACCACCGGTTTTTTCTTAACAACTCTTTCCTTTGTTGTCTTTTTAGAATCCACTTGAGGTTTTCGATTAAAAATACAGCCTCCAATGCGAAAAACAACAAAAAGTCCAAAAATAACAACAACAGTTTTAACAATGTTGCGAATAACATTCGGTGTAAAAATATTTGACTCTTCTCCTTCCCAGAAATTCTTTCCTCGATGAAAGGATGTCGGTTCTGGAATTTTTTCAGGATGATAATCCTCTAAAATTCTCCTAATATCAATTCCTAAATAATTCGCATAAAGCTTAATAAATGCTCGATAATAAAAATCTGTCATGCTTCGAACACGATACCCCTCTTCAATAGCTTTAAGCGCATCTAAGGGGACCTTTGTTGCTTCATGGACTGTCTCAATAGCAATCCCTCTTGACTCTCTCGCTTCTTTTAAAATCAAACCTTTTTGGGCACGATCATCCATTATCACTCTCCGTATTTTCTTCCATGTCTTTCATTAACCAGTCCTCACGATTCACAAGAATCTCTCGAGGCTTGCTTCCACAATATGGGCCGACAATTCCCTCTTGTTCCATCATATCAATTAATCTTGCCGCCCGTGTATATCCTAAACGCATACGTCGCTGCAAAATTGAAACAGATGCTTGATTTGTTTCAATCACCAAACGCACAGCCTCATCATAAAGCTCATCTTTCTGTTCTGATGCACCCGTTGCAGAAGTTTTTTGCTTCGCAATAATACTGTCATCATAAACAGGCTCTTGCTGAACTTTAATAAAATCAATAACATTTGAAATCTCATCATCTGAAACATAGCAGCATTGTCCTCGAATGGGTTTTGCTTCGCCAGGCTTTAAAAAAAGCATGTCTCCTTTTCCAATTAAGCTCTCAGCTCCATTCATATCTAAAACAGTCCGCGAATCAATCTTTGATGCAACCTTAAAAGAAATGCGCGCTGGAAAATTTGCTTTAATAACGCCCGTAATAACATCCACCGACGGCCTCTGAGTCGCCAAAATTAAATGAATCCCGACCGCCCGTGACAATTGCGCCAACCGTGTAATCGCACTCTCGACTTCTTTTGGGCAAATCTGCATCAAATCCGCAAGCTCATCAATAACAACAATGATATACGGCATACCATTGCCTTTTTTATGATAATCAACAATATTACGTGACCCTGTTTTTGAAAGCTGCGAATAACGCGTCTCCATCTCACCAACAACCCAATGAAGCGCTGCAGTTACTTTCTTCGGATTTGTCACAGCTGGGCACAAACAATGAGGAATAGGATTATACTGGCTTAACTCAACCATTTTTGGATCAACCATTAAAAATTTTATTTGATCAGGCCCATATTTATAAAGCATTGATAAAATAATACTATTTAAACAAACTGTTTTACCAGACCCGGTTGTTCCCGCAATCAAAAGATGCGGCATGTCAGCTAAATCTGCAACCATAGACTTTCCAGCTGTATCTTTTCCAAGCGCAAGCGTTAAGCGATGTTTCGATGAAATAAAGTTTTGTTGCGACAAAACTTCCTTCAAATATACAGTAGCTGAAGAAATATTTGGAATTTCAATCCCAACACGATTTTTTCCTGGAATTGGAGCTAAAATGCGAATCGAAGGCGCTTTCATAGCAAGCGAAATATCGTCAGAAAGCGTTGTGATCTTTTGCACCTTAACGCCTGGTGAAGGCTCAAGTTCGTAACGCGTAATCACCGGCCCTTGCTCAATATCAACAACCCGAACAGAAACACCAAACTGAGCAAGCGTTTCTTCTAAAACTTTTGCCCCGCCTGACAAATCTTCCTCTTGCTTTTGAGACGAAATAGCCGGTGGATCTTTTAACAAATCTACACTTGGCAAATTATATTCACCAACATGACGAGGCTCCTGCACAGCTACAACAGCTGCCTTTGAAGGTTCTGGTTTCGCAATGCGAATTCTTGGCTTCTGAGCTATTGATAAGCCTTCCTTATCATCTTCTAGTTCTTCATCATTGTTTTGTTTTTTCGATTCAGCCTTTATAAGCGCTTTTTTAGCTTGAAGCATTTTTTCTTTTGCTTTTTCTCGAAGACGGGTTGTCAGACTTTCTTCTTTTTCTTCTTTTTTTGCCTGACGTCTTTCTTTTAAAAATGCAAACGCCTCTTTACCCCCCTCAATTACTTTTAAAATAAATGGATAGATTAAAAACTCTCCAATCACAATAGAAGTCAAAACCGTAAGGGCGCCCAAAATAATATAAGAACCAACCAAACCAAAATATTTTACAAGAAAATTCGAAACAAAAATACCAGTAATACCAGAACGTGCAAAACGCATATCTTGCGCTTGTGCACCGATAAGACTGAACAAAGAGCTCAAGACAACAAAAATAACGCCAAAACTAATTAACTTTGAAGCTGAAAATTGCATTTCACGATTTGCAAATTTATTCCAACTCCAAAAAAATAAAAAAATCGCGATAAAATATGCACTATAACCAATAACAAATAGTAATGCTCCGGCTAAATACGCACCAAAAATTTGAATAAGATTGTGAACGGGAACGTTCGGATGAGATGTATACCACGGAAGATCCGCAGGATCGAAAGAAATCAAACTGGCCAGGAGAATTAACGCCATAGCCAGAATGACAACACCTTTTATCTCGTTAACATACTGAGATTTCATTCAGCTTGTTTTTTGCTTAAATTTACACGCTTCTGTTCATCTATTTTAATAACTTTAACCTTGAACTTATCGCCAACCTTAACAGCTGACTCAATGTCTTTGATGTATTCACTCGACAACTCAGAAACATGAACCAAGCCATCCTTGCCAGGCATAAATTCACAGAAAACACCAAAATTCATAATTTTCTTAACTTCAGCATCGTAGATTCTTCCTATTTCAGGTTCTTCTACAATACCTTTGATAATAGCAACGGCTTTATCACAAGCAGCTTTGTTTGGCGATGAAACCAAAACAGTGCCTGTATCATCAATATCAATCGCTGCTTCAGTATCTGCAATAATTTTCTTAATAACTCTTCCTCCAGGTCCAATAACTTCACCAATCTTCGAAGGATCAATATGCAGCTCAATAATCTGAGGAGCATATTCAGAAACAGCTTCTCTAGGAGATGGCAATGCCGCATGCATTTTATCGAGAATTTCAAAACGAGCTTTTTTTGATTGCTCAACCGCTTTTGATAAAAGTTCAACGCTAATTCCTTTGATCTTAAGATCAAGTTGAATCGCTGTAACACCTTTACGTGTACCTGCAACTTTAAAATCCATATCCCCAAAATGATCTTCAACACCAAGAATATCAGTTAGTAAAACTTCTTTACCCTGACCTGTAATAAGTCCAACGGAAATTCCAGCAACCGGATCTTTAATCGGAACACCTGCATCCATCAAACAAAGCGTTCCAGCACAAACAGTCGCCATACTAGAAGAACCATTAGATTCAAGAACCTCAGAAACAACGCGGACAGTATAAGGAAATTCTTCTTTTGTTGGCATAATCGCGCACAATGCTTTCTCAGCTAAGGCGCCATGACCAATCTCTCGGCGACCCGGTCCACGCATTGGACGAGTTTCACCAACACTAAACGAAGGAAAATTATAATGCAACATAAATGATTTATTAGTCTTTCCTTCTAGCGCATCAATCATCTGCTCATCACTACGCGTCCCAAGCGTTGCGATTGATAAGCTTTGAGTTTGACCTCTAGTAAACAATGCTGAACCGTGCGTACGAGGCATAATCGTAACTTCGCAATCAATCGGCCTAACTTCGTCCATAGCGCGTCCATCAATTCGCCTGTTTTCTTCTAGAGCAATACGTCTCAATTCTTCTTCTTCGATTTGCTCAAGCGCCATTTTAATATCAGAAATAGAAACTTCGTTCTTTTTCTCAGGTTTAAACTCATCAAAAATCGACAAATCTTTAGTCAACTCTTTCGCTAAAGCATCAATACCTGTTTGACGGTCCTCTTTTTCTGCAATTTTATAAATCTCAGAAATCTTCTTTGAAGCAAGCTCTTTGACCTTTTTAACTAATCCAGGATTGACTTCTTGAAGAACAACCTCTGCTTTTGGCATTCCAATATTACGAACCAATTCCTTTTGGACAGCAATCAAGTTCTTTAGCTTCTCGGCACCAAAAGCGATGCCTTTAACAACAACATCCTCAGCAACTTCTGAGGACTCGCCTTCAATCATGACAATACCATCATCTGATCCAACAATCAGTAAATCCAAAGGACTACCTTCTCTTTGCGTATTTGTTGGATTCAAGATAAATTCATCGTCAACTAATCCAACACGAACAGCGCCAATCGGCCCTTCAAATGGAATATCCGAAATAGATAAAGCCACAGAAGCTCCCATTAAGGCAAGAATGTCTGGTGCATTTTCACAATCGCTACTTAAAACTAAAGCAACAACCTGAACACAGTTAAAAAATCCTTTTGGGAAAAGCGGTCGAATCGGCCTATCAATAATTCGAGAAATTAAAATCTCGCTTTCTGATGGACGTCCTTCTCGCTTAAAAAATCCTCCTGGAATTCGTCCAGCAGCATATGTCTTTTCTTTGTACTCAACTGTTAATGGAAAAAAACCTGCGCCTTCTTGGGCTTCTTTTGCCATACATGCCGTAACTAAAACAACGGTTCCTCCGCATGTCACCGTAACAGCTCCGTTAGCCTGTTTCGCTAATTTTCCAGTCTCAATAATAATATTTTGATCCCCAAAAGGAACCTCAATGCGTTCAATATTCATTAACTAACCTCACTTACGTAAATTAAGCTTCTTTATTGTTTCTTCGTATTTTAGGGGATTTTTTTTCTTTAAATAAGCCAAATGGCGTCTTCTGGCACCAATCATAACCAAAAGACCACGGCGAGAATGAAAATCTTTTTTATGAACTTTTAAATGCTCTGCAAGATCATTAATTCTTTCAGTTAAGATTGCGACCTGAACCACTGAAGATCCTGTATCTTTCGCATGAACTTTAAAATTATCAATTACCTCTGTTTTCTTTTCTTTCAATAAAACCAATTCCTTTTCCTCCTTCTTCGTTATTATCAACTGACGTAAATTTTGGACATTATACTATTTATATATATAATAGTCAAGTTTTATATAAATCCTTGAAATATTGAATATTTATGAAAAATGAACACAATTTCGGCCATCTGCCTTAGCCTGATACAATGCTTTATCAGCACAATGAATAAATTCTTTAGTCGTTTTTGCTTGATTAGCAGGATAAGATGTTGCTCCAATACTTAAAGTCGTCTTAATTGAACTCTTAATGTTAAGCTTAAACTGCTTATTAGCAATTGTCTCTCTAATGCGCTCTGCGGCCACAATGGCCCCGGATTGCTCTGTTCCTGTTAAAATAATTAAAAATTCATCTCCTCCGTACCTGCCCAAAAGATCCGTATTTCGTAAAAGCTTATTTAGAAAACCTGCAATCTGCTTAAGCATACGATCCCCGATTTGATGTCCAAAATTATCATTAATGGGCTTAAAATGATCAATGTCAACCATCAAACAAGCCATTGGCGCATTATAGCGACGGCATCGATTAAGCTCTTCATCAACACGCTTTGTAATCGTTTTATGATTCAACAAACCTGTCAAACTATCTTCTTGCGCAATACGCTTTAAATAATTTTCTTTCTTTTTGCGCGCTGTAATATCTTCAATTGTAATAATGACTCTAGACAAAGTTTCTTCATACTCATTAGGAACAGCAGCCCGCAGCCATAAATCGCGGCGTTTTCCATTCGCTGCCTTGGTCGAAAACTCCGATTCAAAAATCCTCTCGCCGCTAATCAAAGAAACAAATTGTTCAATTAAAACTTTTATGTCATCCCTAGTAAATGTTTGCCCAAAATGCTTAATAAGCTCCTCTTTGCTCTTAGAACCATGAAGCTTAAGCGCGGCCCTGTTAGCATCACAAACTTTGATACTCTGAAATGCCTTAGCGGCAACGCTGGGATGTTGACTTAAATATTTATGATAATTAACAACACCTTGCTCTTTGAGTTGATCTCGTAACTCAATAAAACACGAAAAATCTTCTTCCCAAATTGAGACTGGAGAATGCTCAAAAATTAATCGAAATTTCTCATCATGAAGTTCAGGCTTCTTTTTAGTCATAATAGGTGTAATGCATTTATTTCTAGTATATATTTATACTGGCGCTGTTTAAAGAGAATTATTAAATTTATCGCATAGCACTATTCAACCGAAATCAAAGACGAATCATAGTCCTTTGGCGCATTAAACCCAAGAAAATTAAGCAGTGTTGCCGCCACATTTGACAGTCCCCGCTTATCAAGATCTGCCATCTTATATTCACCGTCATATGCAGAATCAACGATAATAAATGGCACAGGATTTAATGTGTGCGCAGTCTTAACAGAGTGCTTTCCATTTTTTTCCGTAAACATCTCGTCTGCATTCCCGTGATCGGCGGATACAACCGTGATCCCACCAAGAGAACTCACGGTCTTGATAAGCTTACAAACACATTCATCTAAAGCTTCCATTGACACCTTGATGGCATCAACGACACCCGTGTGTCCGACCATATCTCCATTTGGAAAATTAATACGTCCAAACTTATATTCACCGCTTTTCAAAAGCTCGATCGCTTTTTCAGTGATTTCATAAACTTTCATTTTAGGCGCTTGCTCAAAGCGAACTTTATCAGATGGAATCTCGATATATTTCTCCATTTGCTCATTGATATATCCAGATTTATTTCCATTCCAAAAATATGTCACATGACCATACTTTTGCGTTTCTGAAAGCGCAAAAGATTTGATACCTTCATCACAAAGATATTCGCCAATCGTTCGATCAATTTTAGGAGGATTCACCAAATAATTCTTGGGAACTTTGAGATCTCCATCATATTCCATCATTCCAGCAAATATCACATTCGGATAATATTCTCGATCAAATTCGCTAAAATCTTTTTCATCAAAAGCACGCGACAGCTCAATAGCTCTATCTCCTCTAAAATTTAAAAATACAACTGAATCTCCATCATTAATTTTCCCAACTGGATTCCCGTCTTTTGCAACAACAAATGACTCTAAATACTGATCCGTAATTTTTGGATCCTCATCATAATACGTCTGAATAGCTTGAGTCGCTGATTCAAACATACGAGCTTTACCGAGCACATGGGCATCCCACCCTCTTTTAACAACGCTCCAATCAGCAGCATAACGATCCATTGTTGTAATCATCCGTCCTCCGCCAGAGGCGATGCAATAATCAAACCCAAATTCATCATTAATTGTTCTTAAAAGCTCTTCGGTTTTCTGAACATATCCCAATGCGGTTTTTTCTCCAACATCACGCCCATCCAACAAAATATGCAATCGAAGCTTTTTAACATTCTGTTTTGCACATTGCTTAATTAACGCAAAAAAATGCTTGATGTGAGAATGCACATTACCGTCGGAAAGAAGGCCAACAAGATGAATTGTGCTCTTATCCTCAGATGGATTCTTTGTCAATTTCTCCCAAATAGGAGTTTTAAAGATTTCTCCTGTTTCAATAGACGCATCAACCAATTTTGCTCCCTGCTCAAACACTCTGCCTGCACCAAGCGCATTATGACCAACTTCACTATTTCCCATATCATCATCCGTTGGAAGTCCTACGGCAGTTCCATGAGCCTGAAGTGTCGTAAAAAGATCACTCTTAAAAAGCTGATCCAAACATGGTGTTTTTGCGCTAAAAACACCATCCGTTTCATCTTGTTTTCCAATTCCAACACCATCCATAATAATAAACAAAAGAGGCCCTGGGCGTCCTTTAAATTTCTTAAGCTTTTCTAGTTTCAATGACATTTTAATTCCTTTATAATTATTAATACTAATATGGATATTGAACCATTGCGTATAAAAAATGGCTTTTACTAAATTTTCTTCAAATTATTTTGAGGGGTATAAGTGAAAAACAAAACAGGACCTGAAAATTACGCAGGGATCTCTAAATCGTGATATCTAAGCCATTCTTGAGCAAATCGCTTATGCCAATCTTTGGCGGCCGCATTAAATCCAATATCGCGCCCCTTCTTTTCACTCTCAAACCATTGATGGCGTTGAATTTCCTCGACAACTCTTTTATCTTTTAAAAGTTCTTCTAGTGGTATTTTACACATTTTTTATCCCCCGTGGCAAATTTATTCTACCTCTTTTTAAAGATATCTGTCAAGAAATATAATTTTAACAGAAATAATTTCCATCTGTATTCTATGTTATTTCAACGCATGGATTTGGATCAAATGGATTCGCTCTTAACGCCAATGAAAACAAGTATGGATACGATTTTTTAAGATGCTTCATGTACTCAATCCACTCAGAAACTAAATAACGATACACGCGGTCAATGTCAGACGCAATATGCGCATAATCTGCCTTTGGCAACAATGCAAGATCTTTTCGCTGCAACAATTCTTCCATTAAATGAAAAACAGACCACAAAAGACCTGTAAATGCATCATGTTCTAACATATTGGGGTTAGCCAAGAGATTTGCCAAAAAATCACGTTTGGAGGCCAAAAGTTTTTTTATTTCAACTAAGCTCTCTGTTGTTATATCGATGTCGTGATGGCAGTGCTTTAAATTATCAACCGCTAAAGAAAACTCCTTAAGCGTCCGGTTGCTTGCAGAAGAAAGCTTATCACTTATTTCTTGAGACTCTTTGTCTAGCGCTATAAATTTTCTCAAAAGCTCTGTGCCAACTTCGCTAAAAAATATTCCAATCAACATGTTTAGCTTATTAAGCATCAAACGTTTTTCTCTTCGGCTTAAAACTTGATGCAAAATAAGCGTAACAAGCAAAACCTCAATAAAAACAAACGCAATATCGCCGATCAAATAAATAAAAATATGATGCGCATCATGAAAAATCAGATAATGAATATAATAAACGAAAGCCGAAAACATCAAAAGGCTAATACCAAACCAAACCTGCCAATTAAAAAAAATCTTAAATTTTTTCATAAATCTTCCTCGCTATAAATAACTCCTTAAAGACGAAAAACCTCTATTAAATTCCAACGCGAATCCGATATTTAACAGTAACTTCGCCGTCTTTAGGAACTCTAACATCAAAACGTGCCGTAAAGGCTCCTATCTTCTCGTATTGATGGCTACTTGAAAGCATCGTCCAGTTACCATAAAGCGGCTCAATAAGCCCAACGGTTATCTCTTCTTTTTTATGATTACGAACGGTGATTTCCCATTCTGTTTCATAAAGCGTTCTCGTAATCTGTTTGTAGTCGATCTGTTTACGCTCAACAACAACATCAAATGCCTCTCCAACTTTAATTTTAACTTCTTCATCTTTCGGCATATGATCAATGCGATCTTCACCAATAAATTGCAAAGAACCTTTATCGTCTTGCTTATAAAGGCGCATTATTCCAGCGGGCAACGGAAGCCCAAGATTGTTCTTTTCTTCATTCTTAAATTTTACAAAAACCTTGGCTTTCTGTTTTGGAATCTCTTCTCGATATTGACGCGTGTAATATCCTTGCTCACCATAAACTAAAAACTCTTTCGTAATGTTAAACCCATTGGCTTCCAACAAACTAATTTGTTTTGTTTGATTATCCTTAATATCGGTTTGCCGCTGCAAATCATAAATATGATATTCAAAAAATGCCTGTTCTTGAAATTGCGGTGCTTCCATAATAGAATCCATCATTAATGCTTCGTTTTTATATCGCATTCCACGCCCCTGATTTTGCTGAACGCGATTAACATCACCAGCAACAAGCTTGAGCTTAGCATTATTATAAGCAGTGCCGCTTTTATTGTCGATGGTTACCCAGCCCGAGAGATCTGCTTTTACATCAGCTTTATCGAGAATCAAAACATAGTCTGCTTTCCAATTAATCTGATTTGTCAAATAAGAAACCTGAAGATCGTGAGCCCTCACGCTAGAAGCATACATCCACGTTAGAGTTGGCTTGGCAATAAGATTTTCTGGAATTTTTGGCAATACTTGATAGCCAGGATAACCCAAATAAATTTCATCGCCGACTTTATAAATCTGACCGTTGTTATTACTCAAAAGTGTTGCCTCAACAATGCTCTTACGATCCTGATACTGATTATTTTCCATCAGCTTAATTTTCTTACCAACAAATTTATCCAAAAGCTTTGTGCTATTCATCAAATCGTATTCATAATTCTGCTCTAAAACCATAAACTTGTCCGGTGCGTTTAGAGATTTAGCATGAACCGTCACCGGCATAATAGAAGCCGCCACATCCATAAACTGAAGTTCGTTTTCTTTTCCGGTTGAAAGATTAACTTTACGCGTATCTTTAACAAGCCCAACGTTTGAATTATAAACCGTCACCTCAACGCCTATTTGATCATCGATAGTAGATTTTGTTACAGTCTGAGCCTGCGCTAAAGAAAACGCACAAAAAACAAATATAACAGAAATTAATAAAATCTTTTTCATCTTTCCCTCCTAAATGAGGACATAATTTGTAGAGCGAAGCGCTCGTAAATTATTAGTCCGAATTTATCCCGTACCCAAAGGGTATCGGGATTTCCTTAAGTTATACGCTAAACCGAAAATGAGCCACATCCCCATCTTTCATAACGTATTCTTTACCTTCCAAAGTAACAAGATTTTTTTGCTTAACCGTTTCATAATTACCTTCGCGTTTTAAATCATCATATTTGAAAATTTCTGCACGAATAAAACCTCGCTCAATGTCAGTATGAATTTTTCCAGCAGCTTGCGGCGCCTTAGTCCCCTCAGAAACTAACCAAGCCCGCGATTCTTTTTCTCCCGCTGTAAAAAAACAAATCAAATCAAGAAGTTCTTGGCCTGCCTTTGCAAGCTTTGCCAATCCCGGCGATGTGATACCGGCATCTTCATAATAACTCTCTCGCTCTTCTTGTGGCAACTCTAAAATTTCGGCTTCAAGCTTTGTTGACAAAACAATGACTTGCGTCTTTTCCTTTTCTGCCAATTCTCTTAAAGGCTTAAGCATATCATCGCAAGGATCTCCTTCGGATGTATTAGCTACATATAAAATTGGCTTCATCGTTAGAAATTGAAACTCTCCAATAACATCATCAGGAAGATTAAGCGAACGCGCCGATTGTCCATCATTGAAACCTTTAATTGCAATATCTAAAGCTTCCACCTTATCTTTCGCGTTTTGATCTCCAGATTTTGCTACCTTAATCAATCGCTGATAAGCCTTCTCTGCTTGTTGCAAATCTGCCAGCAATAGCTCAGTTTCAATCGTTTCTGCTGCATGAATTGGATTCAAATCTCCGGTAGCGTTGACAATATTCTCATCATGAAAACAGCGAACCACATGACATATTGCATCCACGCTGCGAATATTACCCAAAAACTTATTTCCTAAACCTTCTCCTTGGCTTGCCCCTTTGACAATACCAGCAATATCAACAAATCGAATTCCACTAGGTGTGATTTTCGCACTCTGAAATTCTTTAGCCAGATGCATCAACCTCTCATCTGCCAGAGGCACAATTCCAATGTTTGGCTCAATTGTTGTAAACGGAAAATTTTCGGCGGCAACGCCTGCGCCAGTTAATGCGTTAAAAAGTGTTGACTTTCCTACATTAGGAAGCCCAACGATTCCTATTTCCATTCTAACTCCTTACAAGGTAGTAAATATTTTTAAAAAGGGATATCCTAAAGAATTGAAGCAAGCGCATCAACAATTTTTTGGTCAACTTTATCGCCCATCTCTTTTAACGTTTTCTTTGTCTCTTCAGCGCTTAAGGCTCTTCGATAAGGACGATTAGTCATTAAAGCATCACAGATATCTGCAACCGCTAAAATGCGCACCAGCAAACTTATCTCGTCACCCTTGAGACCATCTGGATAACCTGTTCCGTCAAGCTTCTCGTGATGATGACGAACAATATCGCAAAGCCCAGAAAGCGACTTGACTGATTTTACAATGCCCTCACCAATTTCGGGATGGTTTCTCATAACAACCCATTCT
Organism: Candidatus Omnitrophota bacterium; assembly: GCA_028693815.1. Lineage (NCBI taxonomy): Bacteria > Pseudomonadati > Candidatus Omnitrophota > Candidatus Omnitrophota bacterium. The sequence goes on along the minus strand of JAQUUP010000005.1, from coordinate 42,119 downwards.
TGCTCTGTTAATGGGCCGTTTTTACAAAGGATATCGTCTGTGATTCCAATCTTTCCAAGATCATGCAATCGTGCGGCATCTCGCAACAATTTCTTTTCATCATCAGTCAGGCCAAATTTTTCTGCAATCTTCAAAGAATAATCAGAAACTCGATCCAAATGCCCGCGAGAATACGGATCTTTTGCCTCAACAGCTAAAGCTAAAGCTGAAATGATATCAAAGTATGTTTTTTCCGCATCAAGATTAAGCTGATCGTTTTCAACCGCTATTGCCGTTTGCGTTGCAATGCTTGTCAAAAGCGACGCATCATCATGTGTAAAATTTGTATCGAATTTTCGTCCGCAGATAACAATGATACCCAGCACTTTATCGTGGACTAAAAGAGGTGCGCACACCAGCGGAAATTCGAAATAATCGTGTTTAGCAGTCAACTTAAATGCAGCGGAATCCCTTTGAGAAATAATCAAGTTTTCTCTTGATTCAATAACCGACTTAAAAATAGATTCAGAAACCTTAAAGCAGGCATTTCTCTTAATTTTTAAATTCTCCCCTAATACCGTTCGAACATTCAGCTCTGTAGCTTCCGAATCTAAAAAAAGCAATGCACCAGATTTTGCTCCAACAGCATCAACAAGCGTTTCGACAATAAGCTCTAAAAATGCATCAATATTTTGAACAGAAGAAATCCCTTCTCCAACTTTAGCCAAAACAGACTGCAAGGTATTTTTGGCCATCTCAAGTTTTTCAACATTTTGCTCTAATTTAGAACGAATCTCACTAAATGTTTTCGTTAAAACAGCAACCTCATTATTATTTGACTGAATTTCCCCCATCTTGTCATCGTCTAAGAAATTTTGCAAAGCACTTTGATTACTTTTGATTAAACGCAATAATTTTCTAAAAACCATATTCATTGCAAAATAACCAACCGCAATCCCAAGAACAACCAAAGTCAGCGTTGCCCTAAAATCTTCAATCGTAATTTCAATCTTTCCAGAGTCAGTAAGTTGACGATAAAAATAATAAAGAACCCCCAAAGGGATCACAGAAAATAAAACAAAAAAAATATTAAATTGAGAAATCAAGGATGATTTCTCAAAAGACGTCATTCTTGGTTTTTTAGACAAACTAATCTCCTTATTTTAAAATACAAAAAATGATATGTGATTATAACATAAATCTTTGCTACTTAACAAAAAAAGTCTTAAGTTTTAATGATTGAATAAATAAAAATGGGCGGCCTTTTTTTTAAAGGCCGCCCATCTAAACCTATGCTCTACTTTATTTCGCTAATTTGTTATACAAAAGTGCGAAAACAAAACCACCAATGCCAGCATCCACAAATCCCCAAAGGGCGCCAATAACGCTTCCTAAAATTGTAGGCTGATACCCGATATAAAGCGTTGACATCATTTTGGTTATCCCGCAACCCCACGTTGAAAAAATATCGAAAATTCCAAGAAAAAACATACCAACACCCCAAACAACTCCACAACTAATTCCAAAAGCTTTCGCATCAAACTTTGCCATATGCCCTCCTGTGTTAAAATTGCTATAAGCTAAATCCTTGACCTTTTACATTTTGATGGTCAAGGATAAATTCAAGCAAACAACTTATCTCACTAAGTTCTCTAAGTTACGCTCTTATTTAAAATGTTCTTTAATGTATTTTTCCAAAATCACTTTTGCTTCTGTTTCACACTGACCACAAACCGTCCCAAGCTTTGTCCGCTCTTGAAGCTCATAATACGTTCGAGCACCTTCTAAAACAGCATCTTCTATTTCGTGATCAGTAACATTCATACATTGACAAATAATCTTTGCCTCTTCCTTGCAAACCTTATCAGTCATGCCATTTTTTTGATAATAATCATTAATCGCAGCACGTAGCGCTTTATCTCCCAAAACCGAGCAATGAATTTTATGCTCTGGAAGAGACCCTAATTGCTGCATAATTTCTTTTGGCGTTAATTTAAATGCTTTTTTAAGACTCATTCCTTTAATCATCTCAGAAAGAACCGATGTGCTTGCAATCGCCGATGCGCATCCGTATGTCTTCCATCGACAATCAATAATCATATCATCCTTAACTTTAATCATCATCATCATTTGATCGCCACATTTAATATTTCCAACCATTCCTTCACCATCCGGCTTAAAACCCTCATCATCCTTTAAAACATTTTTTGGATGCATAAAATGCTCTTTAACTTTATCGGTATAGACCCAATTAGATTCCATTATTTATCTTTCCTTACGTATGCCGTTGACATTTCGCGTATCTTATTAATTATCTTAGGAAATACCTCTAGCAAATATTCAATTTCTTTTTGTGTTGTTTCGCGCCCAAGGCTTATACGGATAGAGCCATGCGCTTGCTCAGCTCCCACCCCAGTTGCGAGCAAAACATGAGACGGATCAAGAGATCCTGAGGAACATGCCGATCCGGTTGAAACACTGATGCCTTCCATGTCAAGATAAAGCAAAATCGCTTCTCCTTCGGCTCCAGAAAAAGAAACATTTAATGTTCCAGCCAAACAATCATCAGGATGGCCATTAAAATGAATATCAGGAATACTTTTTTCAATCCCATGTTTCAACAAATTCTTTAAGCGTAAAAGACGTTTTTCTTCTTCCGCCATTTCTTTTGAACGCATCTCAACAGCTTTTCCAAGGCCAATGATACCTAATACATTTTCTGTTCCGGCGCGACGTCCTTTTTCTTGATGGCCACCTCGAATCAGCGGACAAAAACTAATTCCCTTCTTTACATATAACGCTCCGATACCCTTGGGCCCGTATATTTTGTGTCCAGAAAGTGTTAGAAAATCAACATTCAAATCATTAACATCAATAGGTATTTTGCCAACAGCCTGTACAGCATCCGTATGGAACAAAGATCCATGCTTATGAGCCAAATGACACAACATTTTGATGTCCTGGATTGTCCCGATTTCATTATTAGCTGTCATAATCGAAACTAAAGAAACGCCGCCTCTTAAAAGAATTTCCTTATATTGCTCAATATTTATTTTCCCATATTCGTCCACATCTAAAAAATCGACCTCAATGCCACGATCGCGCAAACACTTTGCTGTCTCAAAAACGCACGGATGCTCGATCTTAGTTGTAATAATTTTTTTCGATGCACTCTGAAAACTGCAGCAATGTTTTGACGGACAAGCCAACATCGAAAGAACTGTATTGTTAGCTTCTGACCCGCTTCCAACAAAAACAACCTCATCAATATTGGCCCCAATAAAAGAAGAAACCTTTTCTCTCGCACTATCCAATAACGTTTTTGCTTCCCTCCCAAACTCGTGCATGCTAGAAGGATTACCAAAAACTTCCATTGCCTCAACCAAAGCTTTCTTGACCTCCGGATGAAGCGGTGTTGTGGCATTGTTATCTAAATAAATTTTTGGATTTTTCATTTCTTTGTTAACTGTGCATTCTGTCGAAATTTAATCATATTATCAATTGGTTTTTTAGCACCCTTGATAATTTCTTGCGATAAAATAACTTCATAAACCATATTCCTTAAAGAAATCTCAACTTTTTCTAATGTTGTTTTTTTCATATTCGGACATACGGCTAACTCTGTTACAGGATAAAAAATCTTGTTTGGATTTTCCTTGCTTAACGGATAAACCATTTCAACTTCTGTTCCAACGATAAACTCTTTCGCATCCGATTCTTTAGCATAACGCAACATTCCCGATGTCGATAAAACTTCGTCCGCTTCCCTGATCACAGGGCCACTGCATTCTGGGTGAACCATCACCTTGGCATTCAGATGAAGCTTTTTAAGATCAATAATATGCTCTGCTAATATTCGTGCATGCGTCGGGCAATATCCTTGCCAAATAATAACATTACGATTTGTTTGAGATGCCGCATAGGAAGCTAAATATTTATCAGGAACAAATAAGATTTCATCATCTTCATCAAATGCTTTTTCAAGCATTTCAACAGCATTAGCAGACGTACAACAATAATCACATTCTGCCTTTACCTCCGCCGATGTGTTCACATAACAAATCACTTTTGCTTTAGGATGCTTTTTCTTTAGATCCTGCAATTGTTCTCGAGTGATCATATCCGCCATCGGACAACCTGCGCTGGAATCTGGAATCAAAACAGTTTTTTGTGGAGACAAAATCTTAGCAGTCTCAGCCATAAAATGAACTCCACAAAAAACAATCACGTCAGCGCTTGTTTTTGAGGCTTCAATGCTCAAGCCTAAGGAATCCCCTGTAAAATCAGCAATATCCTGAACCTCAGGCAACTGATAATTATGCACAAGAATAACCGCGTTGCGTTCTTTTTTAAGTTTTTTAATATTTGCAACAATATCATTCATAGGACAATCCTTTTTAAAAAGTATCCTTATATTATCTATATTCTATTTTCTTTTACAAGAGAAATCTAAATGCAGAAGAAAATCGCAGATAAGAAAAAAGCATGCCTACCACACTCATTTTTTTAAATCATTCTTATTCTTGGCTATCGCCAGAATCAACATTCTGCTTCGGCAAGGTAAATATAAACTTTGTTCCGACGCCAATTTCACTCTCGAGCCAAATCGTTCCGCCATGAAGCTCAACTAAACCTTTTGAAATCGAAAGACCCAATCCTGTTCCCTTTGTCCCAGGATCATTAATGGCTTTATGGCCAAGCTGCTGAAACTTGCTAAATACCTTGTCCAAGCTTTCTTTAGAAATTCCAGGGCCAGAATCTTCAACCATGCAAAGAATATGATCGCCCTTATCCTCTGCCGAAACTTCAATAAAACCTTTTTCCACAAATTTCATTGAATTGCCCGTTAAATTAAAAAATATTTGAATAATTTTATCACGATCCACGTTAACTATAATGCTCTCAGAAGAAGAACGATATCGCATTTGAATTTGATGATCTTTGGCTTTTAGCTCAAATGTTTGACATATTTCTTTAAGAACACCAACAATATCGATATCTTCCTTATGCAATTCAATCTTTCCAGCTTCAATCTTTGATAAATCCAATAAGTTATTGATCATTTCTGTTAAACGCTTAATATTGTTTAAAGAAATATTAATTAATCGCTGACTTATTTCTTTGGTATTTACTACCGTTTCATCGGCGAGCTGTGAAAGACTTCCTCTGATAATCGACATCGGCGTTCGAAGTTCGTGTGAAACCATTGAAACAAATTCTGATTTTAATTCATTGAGTTTTTTAAGCTCTTCTTTTTGCTGTTCTAGAATTTTATTCTTTTCATGAAGTTGTGCCGTTGTGCTTGCCAAAACCTTGGTCATTTGATTAAACGAGCGAGAAAGATCATGCAATTCATCCTCGCTATCAACCTTTGTTGTTACATCATAATTACCTCTTGCCACTTTTAAAGACGCATCTCGAATTTGTAAAATAGGACGAACAAAAGCTAGTCCTGCAACATGCACTAAAAATAAAATCAAAAGAATTAAACATCCACCAATAACAAGAATACGATTGCGAAATGCCGTCACTGGATCAAAAGCTTCTTCTGTGGCTGTTTCTGTTATAACGCACCATTGCTGATCCGGCAGATATCTTTGAACGCCTAAAACCATGTCCCCTCTGTAATTCTTATAAATTTCTGGACTTTTTGTTTTGTCAGAATCAAAACATGCATCAACGGCCCGTGTATTTACCTCTAAATTTAAAATAGCATCTTTAACAAACCGGGATTCAGTGATCATCAGCCTTGACTTGTTAACAATATATGTCTCCCCGGTTCTTCCCAAACCTTTGCGTGCGGCCGTAATCTCATCAAGAACGTTAGCATCGCTTCTTAAAAAAACAACACCAGAATACTCTCCCGATTCCCAATTTCGAACGCCTTCTAGAATTGTTAAGAATTTTTCATCCGTCAAAGAGTCCTTTTCAAATCCCATAAAATAAGTCCCTTTGCTATATAAAATATGCAAAAACTTAAACGGCATTTTTTTTCCGACTAAAAAACGATTTGTATTTGCGATAATATTGCCATGAATATCCCAAACACTTATATTGGCAATCGATGAAGCAAGATCAATATCTCGATAATCGCTTCGAGGTGTTTTTTTAATTTCACTATAAACAGATTCAATATCAGCCTGAACCATCTGAACCGTTCGAGGTGAATTAGCTCCCTGAGGGTCAAGCTGACGTATCGTAAAGGTACCCGCAAGCGCCTTAGCCTGCTCCTGACGAAGCCGAATAAATTGATTAATATGCGCAACGCGCGAATCGTTAAGGGCGCGCAAATTCCCAACAGTTCTTTCTTTAATTTCCGATTTTGTATAGAGATAGTTAAACAAACTGATAATAACAAGAGGGACAATCGAAATAATAATTAAGGAGAGAAAAAATTTAGGTCTTAGTTTAAGTTTTTTTAACATGATGCGTCTAATAAAAAACTATTCGGTAGCATGCAAAATATGGTTAATTCTCTTGCACAGATCTTCAAGGTCATAAGGTTTTTTAATATAATCTTCGACTCCCCCATGCAAAACTTCATGAATAAGCTGCTCATCTTCTGTGCCTGAAAGAATAATAACCGGAATCAATTTAGTATTGATCGACATCTTAACATTTCTTAATATCGCTAATCCTCCACCCGCAGGCAAATTAATATCTAAAATAATCAAATCAGGATTTTTGTTATGCGCTAAACTTGTACCCTGAATCGCATCATGTGCCACAAAAACTTCAAATCCTTTTGATACAAGATTCATCTGTAAAACAGTCGCAAGGTCAACATCATCCTCAACAATCAAAATTTTATGCATACCTTCCTCCGTCCATCAACTATGCTTTAAAATATTTTTATTAATTTTATCAACTAAATCATTCGCCTCAAAAGGCTTAATCACATAATCATCGGCCCCATAAAACGCATGAGCTTTATCAATCAAATCTTTTTCAATCGTTTGTGCTGTAAAAACAATAATCGGAATATGTTTAATTTCTTCGTCACATCTAACTTCATCACACACCTGATACCCATCTTTGTGAGGCATGTTAATATCCAAAAGAATTAAATCTGGCTTTTCTCTCTTAATATCCTTAATCGCATCCTTTGACGAGCTAAATGTTATAACATCAAAACCACGACTTGTCAGTATTGTTTCCGTTACTGTCAACATGTCTATTTCATCATCAAAAATAACAACTTTTTTCCCAGGCATGAAAACCTCCGTTGTTTTTTAGATTATTCTGTTTCCGTGCTTACTAAGCTTTCGTAAAACTCACGATAATTTTCTTTATGCTCACTTTCACGCAACGCCATCGCAAGCTTAGGATGCTCATTAAGCATGCCAGCAATCGCATAAGGAATAATATATCCCCATTCAATTTTATTACGCAATGGAATAAATTCTTTAGAAATTAAATCTAAAAGTGGACGAATATCAAATTTTGGATTTTTCAAAAATCCTAGCAAAAGCTCCAAGGGACAATTGCCTGCCGCACGCCCAATCCCATAAACAGTCGCATCCAAAAAATTTGCTCCATGAATAATCGCCTCAATAGTGTTTCCAAATCCAAGCTGCTGATTATTATGTCCATGAAATCCAACCTCTTTTGTCTTTAAAATATCTTTAAACTGCTTGACTAAATCTTCAACAGATTCCTGATAAAGAGCGCCAAAACTATCAACAATATAAATCGCCTTAGCTTGACATTCTTTTTCAACTTGACGCAAAGCTTGCGTAAGTTCTGGCCCCTGATCACGTGAAATAGCCATAATATTGATGGTTGTTTCATAACCTTTCCCATGAAAATCATTAACCATAGCAATGGCTTTATCAATATCTTTAACATAACAAGCAACTCTCACCATATCCACAGGACTGTCCGCCGCAGGCTTCACATCATCAATATTAACACGTCCAATATCAACCATAACCGAAACCTTGGCATTAGATTCGATACCATCAACAACCTGATGGATTACATCATCTTCACAAAATTTCCATAGCCCATATTCTTTTTCAGAAAAAAGATGTTTAGAGTTCTTGTACCCAAGCTCAATATAATCAGCCCCAGACTGAGAAACAGCCTTATAGACTTCACGGACAAACTTAATATCAAAATCATGATTATTAATCAATCCCCCATCGCGGATCGTACAATCTAAAACTTTAATTTGCTCCCGATACATGTATTTCGCCCCCTGTTATAAATAACTAAATAATATTGAAACTTATTCTAAGGCGATAATAGCCTTCTGTCAAGATGGGTCCGTTTTATATTTATAGGCGCAGCCACAGTCTCCTGGCCAACTTTTATGCAAAATATCCCTAATAGGAACGCAACGAAATTCTCTGCCCTGCTGTGTCTTATGAAGCCCAAAACGATTTTCATAAATATCGCACGAAGACTTTCCTTCTGTACTCATCCTTAAATGCTCACAAGGATCTCCATCTTGCAATCCACAACATGCGCCGCAATTAAGGCACTTATTTTCCCATGCTTGATACTGCTTTTCTTGCAGCTGATGATAATAAAATAAATCTAAATTCTGTTTCATTAATTTATGCCAAATTAATTTTAACTTTTGGACAAATTTGATTATATGCGCAATAGGAACAAGCTAAAAAATCTGGTTTAGGGTCAAATGTTCCCTTTCGAATACCATCAGAAGCGTCTTTGATAGCCGCTAAAATTTTATCAATATCCTTTTGAGTAACTTCTGCACGCCCAACCAATCCTGTCTCTAGAAAATGAAGCTCCTTAAAAGCAGGAAGTGTTCCAGTCATTTTTTCATACGCAAGGCTATAAAGATTAAGCTGTAAGTTTGCTTTTGCTTTTTTATCCGCATCAACCTGCTTTTTAATTTCCGACGATTTAAAATCAATAACAGTTGCCACTCCATCAACAACATCGACACGGTCCCATCGGCCAACCATGCGATTATTTTCAATCATAAATGAAAATTCTTTTTCAACAAACGACGGAATAATTTTTAGTCGCTCTTGTTGTAAATAGAACTCTTCCAGCGCCTGCTTCGCTCCTTGAATACGAAGCTCAATATGTTCTCTGGACAAAAATCCCTGCTTTTGAAATGAACGTTCAAACGCTTGAACAACGTCATCCAAAGAAACATCCTTGCCATCCATCTTTCTCTGATGATAAAGCTGAACGGCATCATGAAGTGCTTTTCCATAGGCAACCGTATGATGCGTCATAATCGGCACGCGAAGAATATGAATATATTTGTATTTTAACGGACAGGTCAAATAATCATCAATCTGATAATAACTTAACTTTAGAATCTCTTTGTCATCAATAATTTTCTTTGCAGAAACAAACGGTACTGCACTAGGAGCATTTCGCTCAATAGCTTGCAGTGCCGTTGTCTTAATCGTATAGGCATCTCTTTTCTCTTCAACAGATTCAACAACAAAACGGCTTACTTTCCTAGGCTGTTTTGTCCCGTAATCAACCGCAGATGTCAAAAACAATTCTTCCTTGGCACGCGTCATTCCAACATAAAAAAGTCTTCTCTCCTCTTGAATATGAAAATCACCTAAAGGTAAAATGTCTTTGATAAGCTCAGAAGGGAGTTCAATCGGATCACTCCGCCTTGGCCACGGAAATTTCTTTTCAATCAAGCTAACCATAAAAACAACTGGAAACTCTAATCCTTTAGCTTTATGTATTGTCATTACATTAACCGCAGACGTATCAATATCCGCCTCTGCAACCGCAGGATCATCTCCGACATTAATCATCATATCCAAATACTGAATAAAATATAAAACACGATCTTCATTAGTCACATGTTCGAAATTCTTAACAACATCAAAAAACTTTGCAATATTTCTTAACGTATCTTCGTTTTCGATATTTTGTTCTCTAACAAGACCCGCAATAAAACCTGTGTCAGTCAAAAACGTATAAAGCAATCTTCCTGTTGTATAATCTTTTGCCCAATCGATATACTTCTCGACATCCTTGAGAAACTGATCCTTTTTTTCAAGAAATTCATCAGACAACTCCAAAAACTCTTGAATTTGGTCTATATGCTTTAACGTATAAAATAAATCCCATTGTCTTCTCTTGGCATGATGCATCATTTGCGTTAATTCGACTGCTGGAATCTGATAAATACTTGACGTCGCCAAATAAAACAAGCTTAATGAATCACCAGGATTAGCAATCATGCGCAAAAAATGAATACACAGCCGGACTTCTTTAAGAGAATACAATCCTTGGTTGCCACTAAACTGCCATGGAATGCCGCGCATATTTAATGCGCGAATAAAAGGATCCGCTGTAGCATTAGATCGGACAAGAATAGCAAAATCGTTATATACATATTTCTTTTGATCGATGCACTCGCTAATATATTCAGATACCCAATCGGCCTCAGAAGACAACGTATCAAAATGGATATGTTTTGGATCCTGTCCTTTTTTATTCTGAGAAATTAGCTTTTTATCGATCTTGGCTTGCACCTCAAAACGATCAGGATTATTATTTTGAATCAAGCGATACGAGGCATCCAAGATATTTTGTGTTGATCGATAATTTTGTGTCAGCGCAATTTTTTCGCTATCAGGATACAGTTGAACAAAATTCATAATATTGCTCACAGCAGCTCCACGCCATTTATAAATCGATTGATCGTCATCCGCAACAACAGTCAAATTATTGTTTTGTGATAACAAAATCTTCACAAGCTCGAATTGCGCATAATTGGTATCCTGAAACTCATCAACCAAAATATAACGAAACTGATTTTGATATCTCTTTAGAACACGCGGATGCTCACGCAACAACTTTAAAGATAAATAAAATTGATTTGCAAAATCAAGTTTCCCCTCTTTTAAAAGAAGATCCTGATACTGCTTATAGCAAATCGCAAGTTCCATCTGACACTCTGATTCTTGTTTGAGAGCATCGTCTTTTGGATTTTCCGCAGACTCCTTTTTAAGGCTTTCTGCATGTTTTAGATATTCTTCCGGAGAAACATCTTCATCGAGCGCTCTTGAAAAAAGAGAAATCATCGCATCAACAAATTTAATAGGATTTCCTAGCGGACGAAAATGATTAAGTTGAAATTTAAAAAGATTTTCCTGAAAAAAAACAGCCGCTTGCGGTCGAGTCAAAACTTTAAAATCTGGATCAAGTCCAATCTCTAAAGCATTTTCTCTTAAAACCCGATCTCCAAATGAATGAAACGTTGAAATCCATGTATCCGTAAAACCATACGGGACCAAGATATCGACTTTTTCCTGCATCTGATAAGCCGCTTTATCTGTAAAAGTCAGCGCCAATATTTCACTCGGCTTAACTTTTTCATCCACAATCAGATGTGCAATGCGACGCGTAATAACCGTTGTCTTGCCGGTACCTGCTCCGGCAATAATCAAAAGTGGCCCATCGCCATGCATTACAGATTTTTTTTGCTCAGGATTGAGCTTTGAGGCAATCTCGTTAGGCATAACTAGTGCTTATCTTGATGGTTTCTTAAATTTATCAAGAATAGCGCATTCATACTTACAAGCAATCTCAGGATAAGCTCCTTCAAAGCTTGCAATGCATGTTGACATGCACATTGAACGCATAACCAAAAGCGCTGAAACCGTTCCAATAATAATCAAACCAATTAAAATCCAAATAACTTTTCTTTTCATATTCTCCTCTATCTTGAATTTTCTATTTGAAATTTCTAAATGGCATTATAACAGATATCTTAAAATAAAAAAACCTTAGTTTTGCAGTGTCTTTCGATCAATTTCCTACTTGACAAAACGCCATTTTTTAGTATACTTCTATTTCAACCCAATGCCTTTCGGGCATGGGGTAACGTTCAAGAATCAAAATAATTGAAACCCCAATGCCCTTCGGGCATGAGGTAAATTCGGCCAAAAAACTTATATCATAAAAATTCCATAAGTTTCGGCCTCATTTAAGGAAAAAATTATGGCAAAATCATGCGAAATATGTGGAAAAACCTCGATCGCTGGACGTAAATACAAAAGGCGTGGTATGGCTGTCCGAAAAGGCGGTGCAGGTCAAAAAATTGTCGGAAAATCTCCAAGACGATTTAGCCCAAATCTGCAAAGCGTTAAAATTGTTTTAAAGAACTCTACCAAAAGAACTTCTGTCTGCACAAAGTGTATCAAAGCTGGAAAAATTACAAAAGCAGCCTAAACAATTTCTTTAATTCTTTGAGCTTACAGAGCTAAAACTCTACAAGCGCCAAAAACTCTACGAACACTATAAATTTTCTTTAATCCCTCATTAAAAAATTCGGGATAACATCAGCTAAAATTTGCGTCGCTTGGCTTCCGCAAACTTAAGCTTCCTTGATATCCTTTAACTCTAATTGGACTGTTGGCTCTTTATTCCAATCATCGATTGAAACTTTATAGGCAAGATCTACTTTCTTACCCTGCTCAACAACGTTGCGATAACTTTCCATTCCAAATCCAACTGCAGAAAAAACATTAATGCCATCTGTAACCCAAAATTTTAGTGTCCCTCTACCCAACACAACAGCCGGACTTTTCACGGTTACCGCTCTCGAGCAAAAAATAGGCTCTGGATTTCCTTCCCCATAAGGCTCAAGCTTATTAACCAGATTAACCAAATTCATATTAACATCCGAAAGAGCAATCTCACAATCAATCGAAAGGCTCGGAATAAGATCTTCTGCACAAAGAGTATCACAAGCAATTCTGTTCATCTTCTCTCGAAGACCCGAAATATTTTCTTCCCGAACCGTCAAGCCAGCTGCATATTTATGTCCACCATAATTTTCCAACAAAGACGAGCATTGGCTAAGCGCATCAAAAAGATGAAATCCTTGAATCGATCTAGCCGATCCTACAGCTATGCCCTCTTCAATTGAAAGAACAATGGTAGGCCGATAATAAGTATCCATAATCCTTGCAGCAACAATGCCAACAACTCCTCTGTGCCATCCTTGTTCTCCAACAACAATAACTCGATCTGTCTTAAAATTCACTTCTTGCTCTACTTTTTTAAGCGCCGCATCAATAATTTCAGTTTGCATTTTTTGACGTTGCTTATTGTGATCCTCTAAAACCTGCGCAATGCCTCTTGCCTCATCAGCGCTCTCACTTAAAAGAAGTTGCAGAGATTTTTCGGCTGAATCAATGCGACCCATGGCATTAATACGAGGCCCTAAAATAAATCCAACATGGCGCGGCGTTAATTTCTTTTTGATCCGTGCGCCATCCATAAGAGCCCTAAGTCCAAAATTCTTTGTTTTTTCAATGGCCGGCAATCCTGATTTTACAAAAATTCGATTTTCTCCATAAAGAGGAACAACATCTGCAATCGTTCCCAAGGCTACCAAATCAAGATCTTCGATATATTGCGTTCCATGCAAAGCTTGCGCCAGCTTAAAGGCCAAAGCAACAGCAGCCAACCCTCCAAACGGATACGGACAATCTTTGCGCTTTGGATCAATGACAGCAACAGCGTCTGGAACGTTTTCTTTCAAAGGCTCATGATGATCAACAATAATCACATCAATTCCATTATCTTTTAATGTCTTAGCCTCTTCGATTGCACTAATGCCACAATCAACAGAAATCAAAAGGCTCACACCTTTTTCTTTTGCTTCTTTTGCAATCTCATGATTTAATCCATACCCATCAGTTAAACGATGCGGAATATGATTAATGACCTTGATTCCCAATTTCTTTAGCGCCTTTGTTAGAATCGCAGAAGAAGTCACTCCGTCAACATCATAGTCCCCAAAAACAAGGACAACTTCCCCGTTATCTTTTGCTTGCCTGATACGATTAACAGCCTTATCCATATCTTTAAGCAAAAAAGGATCGTGTAAATCTTTAAAATCGCTAAACAGAAATTGCTTTGCTTCTTCAGGAGTTTTGACACCACGATTCACTAAAAGTTGAGAAACAATCGGATGGATTTTAAGAACATTGCTTAACTGAACTTGCAGGTGAGGATTGGGAGTTTTAATAAACCACTTCTTGGGCATGACTACATCTTTTCCGGAACGCTTACACCTAAAAGATTTAATCCATTAGCAAATACAATGCGCGCCGCCTCAATTAAAACAAGACGGTCTGAAGACAATTTTGGGTCATCCCCAATCACTTTATGCTTATCATAAAACTTATGAAAACAACCTGCTAAGTCCATAAGATACGAAACCATACCAAACGGATCAAGCTGAACCAAACAGATTGCAAGCGCATCTTCAAATGCTGCCATTTTTTGGATTAAATCAATCTCTTCAGGTTCCTGAAAAGATGAGAAGTTTTTCTTTGAAGGTTTAAATTTTTGTTCCTTTGCTTTCGCGAAAATACTTTTAATGCGCGCATGCGCATACTGAATATAATAAACAGGATTTTCTGGAGATTGTTCTTTGGCAAGTTCTAAATCAAAATCCAAATGAATTTTAATATGTCTCATCAAAAAGAAAAATCGAGCCGCATCAACGCCCACCTCATCGATAACTTCGCGCAAACTGATAAATTCTCCTTTGCGCGTTGACATTGACAAAGGTTTGCCATCTCGATAAAGCGTAGCTAGCTGAACAATCAAAACATCCAAATTCCTTGAATCATAACCAAGGGCTTGGACAGCTGCCTTAAGTCGAGCCACGTATCCATGATGGTCCGGACCCAAAATATCAATAACACGATTAAATCCCCGCTCAAATTTATTTTTATGATAGGCAATGTCCGGCGCCAAATACGTATATTGACCATCAGACTTTTTAACAACGCGATCTTTGTCATCACCCAATGCGGTTGTGCGAAACCATGTCGCACCCTCTTCAGTATAAATATGCCCTTTTGCAGCAATCGACTCCAAAGCTTTTTTAACGCTCTCTGGATTAGCAACTTTAGCTTGCGATGTCCAAGTGTCAAACTGAACACCAAAATCTTTTAAATCATTTTTGATTCGGTCTAAAAGATATATAACGCCAAATTCTTCAAAATCTTTTTCTTTTTTCTTTTCAAGCCCAACGATATCCTTAATTTGATTTTCCCTTAAGAAATCATTGGCAATATCTTTAATGTAACTTCCCTGATAATGATCTTCCGGAAACTCAATAGTATCACCTAAAATTTCGCGTGCTCTAAGCCGAATCGATTGACCCAAAATCTTAATCTGATTTCCCTCGTCATTAATATAATATTCTTTTTTTACCTCAAAACCTAAGAATCCTAAAATATTACCCAGCACATCTCCGACGGCAGCTTGACGTGCATGAGCAACGGTCAGAGGCCCTGTAGGATTAGCCGAAACAAATTCAATCTGAATTTTCTGCCCCTTACCAATACTTGATTTTCCAAACTGAGAACCTAATCGCAAAATATCTTCAAGGATATCGCAGAATACTTTATCAGATAAAAAGAAATTAATAAATCCTGGCGGGCTAACTTCAACAGATTTAATTTTGCTCTTTAAGGGAGAATTTTCAATAGACTGGATAATAAGCCCTTTAAATTCTTCGGCAATAGCCATAGGACTTTTTTTGAAAATTTTGGCACAACGTAAAGCAACGTTAGATGAAAAATCACCATGCGTTTTTTCTTTTGGTTTTTCTAACTCAATGGAAGGAAGCTCAAAGGAGCCTTGGGTGGCTCCTTCGAGTGACTTTTTAATGAAATCTTCTAATTGGATCTTGAAATTTACTAGCATAAGCGAATTTACTTTTGCCAATCAATTTTTTTTCCGCCTTGCCAGAGATACTCTAACCCGTAAAACTCCCGCGCTTGTTTTTCGAAAACATGAACCACGACATCTCCAATATCAATAATAATCCACTTAGCATCGCGGTAACCTTGTGGACGAGCCACAAAAGTACCTTGTTCACTAAGGCCCTCACGCATCCCATCAGCAATGGCTTTAACCTGACGATCAGAATTTCCAGAGCAAATAATAAAATAATCACAAAAATTTGCGACTTTCCGAATATCAAGTACAACCAAATCTTCTGCTTTCTTGCTTAAGGCAAGCTCCGCAATCAATTGAATGGTTTTCTTTGAGGTCCGCTGGGGTTTTTTACTTGTAACAGAAGATTTTTTTGTCAAATCTTAACCGAGCCTAATGTACGCTTTTGCCCGTAAAAAAATTTATGCATGTGATCAATAAATTCGTTTTACCGGATTACTTCTTTAATTTTGCTGCTTGATCTTTAGAAAGAACTCTCCAGCATTCATGTGTTCCTTGCTGTGATTTTGTAACAGCAAAAAAACGACCACTTTTTTCTCTAACCTCATATTCGCTAGAGTTGAATTTTGCCTTTGTTTTTACATCGTAGAAAGATAACTCTTCCATGGAAACTCCTTTCGTTAGTTTACTGAATTAAGTGTATAGAGTTTATCGAATATTTATGACTTTGTCAAATCAAAATAAGCTAAATCTTGTTCCTTAAGAAACTCAGCCTCATCTTCTCCCCGCACAAATCCCTGGAAATTGACCAATGGAATAATCTCAATAATCATAGGAACAAGCCCATCAACGTCCGCCCAATCGATATTACGCAATTCATCTGGAATCGTAAAATCAATCCCCTGGCCTCTAGTTTCCAAATCAAGTTTATCAGAACTAAAATCAATACCGCCTGTGCTTGCTTTCGGATCATATGCAGAAATTATGCCAGATTTTTTTTCATAATCGCTCTTAGGGTCAGAAAGATTAATAATTTCGCCATGACCAGGAAATGTACCATCAAATTTCCAGAAATTAATATTTTCGTTTTCATCCGCAACCCGATTGTGTCCCAAATTAGCCAAGCAAGCAAGAAGAAACATTCCATGATTTACAAGGACAACGGTTGTGTCCGTGTTATCATACTCTTTTTTCAGCGCTTGAAGAAAATCATAAGAACGGCTGAGAGCATCGATATCGCTTTCGCCTCCTCCTATTTTAGCTGTAGAATCAAACTTTTTAATAACCTTTATGTAAGTCTCCGAATCACTTTCCTGAAACTCGCTCAATGTTTTCCCTTCATAGTTGCCAAAAGATCTTTCGTTGGACTGAGGATAGACCTTAACCTCTAAATCAATGCCGAGTGTTTCCTTAACAAAATTAATAAAGGGCTGAATACTTTCAATCGTCCTGTCTGCCTCACTAAGAGCAATCACTATTTTCTTTCCTTGCTCAATTTTTTCTTTAAGCATTGCATAAAGTGCTGGAGCTAAATCCTCTGTGGCCTGCCTTTTTCCTTCTTCACTTAGCTTATTATCTTCACCGTTACTAGGCCCCCCTTGCAGAATTCCTTGTTCATTCGCAAACGTAATCATATGACGAAAACCAATCATTTCAAAATCAAGTTTGATAGTAGGATTTTCTTTAAAATTTTCATCAACATATTTTATATGTCCTTGATCATCAACCTTAAAATGATCGCTAATGGCACTACTTGATACATCGGCCCCTTCATCAAAGTTACCTGCCTCATCTTCGGACGCCTTAATGCTGTCCAATACAAATTGCCTTGCTTCTGGCAAAATATCTCCGGCTTCTCCATCCTTGCCGTTCCACAACCCGCAATCCGTAACAGCAGCAATAAAACTTTTATCCTTAATAACCATATTAGGATTCTTTGCTTTTTTGATAAAAAGATTAAAATATTCCGGACTATTTTGTTGCAACCACATAAACCCTGCATAAAGAGAATGTTCTTTCGGGGGAAAAAATTTCTTAGTTGAAGACGAAGGCTGTTCTTTGGGTTGTGCTGCACTGCCCAATTGATCAGAATCTGCTTTTGATTTAATAAAAACAGATGATTTATTAGGAACATCCTCTGCTTCAATAATCCTTCCAGCAATCCCGCAGAGCAAATCTTCAACAGCTGAAAAATTAGAAAAAGTTTCAGCAATCGATTGCGAATGCAGTGTTCTACCAACAAGATCAGAATATTTCCCCAAAGCAAACATTGGCCCAAATGTGGCAGCAGTCTTTATTTCGTTGTTATGAGATCCTTTCTGAATCACTATCCTAGAATTCTTTGCCTGGCCTCCCATGATCATATCAGGCACAAGGATTTCTGCTTTATGAATTGCTGGGCCATTATTCCGATCCTTCGATTCAAAAGCAAAAGCCCTTCTAAGAATATTTTGAAGATAAGATTTCATTTCACCAGTCTTGATCACAAAATTATCGTGAATAAACATCGACCCTGTGGATAATAAATTAAAAAATTTCGAAGACATACCAGAAATATAAATCGGGAAATCAACAAAGAATCTACTCTTTCCTTTTCCATTACCCAAATCTTTTTCTACTATTTTCGCCGTTCCAGCCAATTCAGAAAAGAGTTCTTTTCTTTGTTTTTCACTCAACTCATGACAGCGAATAATTGTTACAGGAATTCTTTTTTCTTTTAATCCGGGATAAACCTCTCCAGCTTGGTCAATAACTGTAATCCCAATGTCATCTGTTAACTTCTTAAGATCAAGCCTCTCGGCTACGTACCCTGAATCCTCCCAAAGAAGAACAATCTGCTTACCGTGCTCCTCTCCAGCGCTAATAAAAATATCATTCAAATCATCATCAAGAATAGCTGATCTTAAGATACTCATCTCTTCTAGAAACTTTTCTAGATTACTTGGTGACATATATGACAAAACAGACATGTTAACATTAAAAACGCTTTTGCCGTCCGGCAACGCATCTACGCTCGATTGCAATACTTCCAACTGCTTAGAAGTTAAAATTTTATCTAAAAATGCGCCTCTGCGTCTCAGGAGATCATCTAAAGACCAAATTTCGTTACGAATCTTTTTTCGTTTCAATAAAGCTGGATTGATCGGAATAGATCCAGAAGGATCATCTAGATCAAGATTGAGTCTCGTTGATAATTCTTGGCGTTTCAGTGAAAAATCAAGTTCCCCTTGAACATTATGCGCAAGATCCACAACAAAAATATTTTCGTCTTGAGGATTTTCAAAATCATCATAATTCAATCCAACATGAAGACAATCTTGTTTTTTGATTACTTCAAGCTCATCTAAACTGCGAACAACCGTAGTCGTAAATCCTTGATAAGGATCGACAATTTGATTTCCATTCCTTGGAACAAAATCATAATTTGGATCATCACTCAAAATATAAAGATCCACCTTAATCCTTGGACTAGACTGGAGAAGCCCCTCAATCAAAGCGCGAAAATTCTCTGAAATCGCACCAGCAAATCTCTGCTCAATATACATATTTATTTTTTGATCTTCTTTAGATTCTTCAATACGCTTCTCAATATATTCAAAATTCTCGACCCGATTTTCTAAAGCAAACGGATATAGCTCGTCCATACTATTTCGTGTCTCAATTAATGTTTTTGCTAAAACAACACCCCTTTCTACCTTTAAAAGCATGTCAAGAAACTCACCATCATTAGATATTTCTGTTTCTTGCAAAGCATCAAGCACAGCATCAAGCAATTTTTCAAGAAACAAATATTTATTGCTATCATCAATCTTTGCTCCAAATTCTTTTTCTACATCTAATTTAAAATCCCCATATTTCTTATCTGCAAAATCAAGAGTTTTATTTGCCAAACGATCCAAAGCAATTAAAACCTCTGCAATATCAGAATTAAGATCTTCTTTTCTATCTCGGACAAAATCTTTACTAATCCTCTTAGATCCAGAATATTCATAGCGGACAAATTCATGCCCACCCTTATTCTCCGCTATTTGATAAAGAATTGCCTTTTCATTTGAATCAAAATAATATGAAAAATTAATATTCTGAGGAACTCCGTATTCTGGAATATCAAAGAAATGAATATTGTCTAAAGAATAATACGGATTAAAGGAGTCATAACGATAGGCCGGCCCAAAGGCCATTGACATCTGCTCATTTGTGGCAAAACCTTTTTGTACAATAAAATTAGCGGTCAAAGAAGATCGATAAGAAAGCTTGGAAGAAAAATTACCCAAAACACAAGCCAAAAGATCTTCAAGATCTTCTTTCGTCTGAAACTGACGAGCAATATGATTAATCATTGCCATTGATTTGCTTGAAGCATTGATGATCCCAAAAATTTGGAGTAGTTGATCTGCGGCCAGCGCAGGAAAAAGTCGATTATCATTCGAATCAACTGGCTTTAAAACTTGTGTGTCATCCCCAGAAGATAACAAGCTCTCAATATGCTCTACGGCTAAATTTTCGACCAATTGACCATTAAGAGGGATAATGTCAGGAAGTCCTGTACCTAAAATTTTATTTGCGATATCCCTATTGTTCATTTCTTTTGGCTCAATAAAAGCATCATTTGGAACTTGATCACGATTACTGACAATAGAAATCGCAGGATATTGTTGATATCGTTCAAAATATTCATTACGTATTTCAATAACTTTCTTGATCAAAGGCAAATATCTTTGCACTGAGAAATTTACAGCCATAGTAAGCGTCTCAGCATACTTCTCTAATGTCAAATTAATCAAAACAGATAAATCAATCTTGCTTGTTAAATTCTCAAAAACCCTAGCATATTCATCTAATGATAAATCGATCAGATCCATTGAATCAGTATTAGTTGCTACGAATTCTTCTTTTGTTTTTTTCTTCTGCGCAACCTCTTCTAGTGTAAAAACAACTCCGTCAGAATCCACGTAACGGTGTGCATCTTCAGCAAAATGAGCAGGATGAAACCCTTTGCTTGCAGCCCGAATTTGATCACCCAAAACATAAACGCTACGATCAAGAGATGGTTCCATAATAAGCGATTGCCCTAAGCCGTGAATTAACTTAAGAATATTAAACGCACGCGGCTCAAGAGAAAACATAGATTCTATTTGTATCATCTGAGCAGCTACACCAGAAGTTATATATCCACCCTCCACCATCTCAAGAACAGGGAACTTTGTCTGATTATAATATTCGGACGGAAGAATTATCTCCTTAAAAATAACAACATCCGAGCTCTGAATCTTATTTATGTCAACAAAGGAATCTTCTGTAAACTTTTCAAAACCACCAGCAAGCTTATCTAAGATATAAAATGCTAACGTGCGTACACCGCGATCAAAATGACGTGCACGTGCGATATTATTCTCAGAACTAAGGCCATTTCCACTCCTGTCCCCCTCAAAGAGATCTTCGACAATTTTATATTGTCCATACCATTGCAAAAGATCAACATCCGTCTCGTCAGCTAGAACATAAAGAGCAAGCAGTAAGCCATTTAAATCCGCGTTTTGTAAAAATCTCTTCTCTGATAACAGTTTTATTATTTTATCTTTAAAATCCTTTGTCTGACCCACCAAATCCCTCGTCCCATCTTTCTTATAACGCACAATACCAGTTGCTTGTGCTGGAAGCTTTTCTTTTCCATGATCAACATTAAAAATAAAAAACTTATCAACTGAAATATTCGCTAGAAATTTCTCAAACATGCGAAACACATTATAAGTATAAAAAGTACTGTCCAATCTTTTCGGATCATTCATGAAAAACGTCACATCAGCATTGAGCATGCCAGGGACTTTTGCTTCAGGAACAGATTCAAAATTATGAAAAACCGGAAAAACCCACTTGGACCAAATGTCAAAATAATTAACCTGATTACCATGAGAAGCTTCTTTTAATTCATATAAATTATTACCAGTTTTAACAAAATATGGATGCAGCGAATTTGGCAATTTAGAAAAATAAAAAGTCCCATCAGCCAAACGATAACAATCAAAAAGATTATCAACAAAAGAATCAATTTTGATATCCCAAAGATCAATCCATTCTTGAAAAGAAAATTCTTTTCTTTCTTTTGCATCAAGTTTTTTATAAATATCTTGCATCTGCTCGATAAGCTTAAGCACTACTTCAATCGTCAAATACCCTTTTTGCGCATCAGCAAGAGTTACATGAAACTTCAAAAGATCTTTTTTATTCTTTAATTGTGATTCTTTATATTTCGCCCACCGACTTAAAATTGTTTCCTGTGAAAACCCTTGAAACTCTTTCGCCCAATGTTTTATTTTAGAAGATATATCTCGCTGCGAATCTCTTAAAATCAACAAGCCAATGCGGTCCATCTCCTTCTTAAGTTTTTCCTGATTTTCTATGCCATCTAAATCAAACTTATCATCAAAAATTTGATCCAGAAGCGAAGAGACAGCTTGAGCTGCTTGTTTGTTCAGCGATACTTTCTTTTCCTGACCGCTTCCCTGAGATGCGCTTAATAATCCTTCAATATTTATCGCTGAAGTTCCCAAAGCTTTCGGAATCCCATTGTCTAGCATCTTTTTAATTATCAAGTCACCACTCATTGATTCCTTTTCTTTCTTTTCAATCATTAACTCATCCGTCTCATCATTAATTAGTTCATGAATTAAAATATCTCTCAAAAGAATCTTGATTTCTTCAACTTCCTCTCGTTGCGTCACTTTTCCTTCTGAGTCAATGACATTGCCAGATATGATCTCTAAATATTCATCTAAAGTTTTTCCTGACCTATAAGCAAGACGTTTTATTTGCATCGCAAAAAAAGCAGAAATCACGCTTACAATTTGATTATTGTCATCACTTTCCTCTAATCCTACTGCTTTTTCATAAACATTTGAAAAAAGTCTAATCGCAAACATCATCTGAGGGTACTTATGAAGTATGTTCTCTAAAATTATTTCTGCAGCTGCTGCCTCTTTTATATAATCCTTTGAAAAAGCTCTGATTTTTAGCTCTTTTTCTTCTCTTTCTTTCTTTTTTGCATCTCGTTGAGCTTTCTTTTCTGCAGCGATCTTCGCTTGCTGCTCCTTTTCTTTCACAATTTTCTCTAATCTCGCCTTCTCCACTCGCTCTCGCTCAGCCTTTTCCTTCTCAATTTTTTCTAATTTCTCTTTTTTTGCTTTTTCTATCTGAGTCTTTTCTGCCTCAGTTAAAACCTCACTTAAGATTCTTTGGGCCATACCATCAATTCCCTCTCCACGATAACCAATCACACAAGTGCTATCACCAACCCTTGATTCTATAGCTGTTCGCTGCTCCGAATAAATTGGTTCTGACCTTAAGATTAAACGGTTTAAAGGACCGAACATAGAGACATCCTTAAAAGAGTCAAAAATTCCATAAAGTTTTTTAGCATCCGCAAACTCTTCTGATAAATAAGTTTCAGATAGCTCCACATCTGTTGGTGCACGATAATTTTCCTGAGTGATTATAAAACTAAAGAGGTCTATCCATTTTTTATGTCTAGACTCTCGAACAAAATTATGACGAATAAACCACTCATAATTTGAACTCCAAAGAATAATATTAAATCCATTGTCCTTTAAAGTTTTAAGCTCATCATAAAGCTTATCGGCATCATCATAAAAACGATAACCTTTCTGATCGCTTTCTCTATCATAAACAGCAATTGTTCCATCCAGATTAATAAAAATATTCTTTTCAGACTTTAATTCAACAAAAGATTTAAAGTCTTCCGAATAAGCTCGACCGCCAACAAACTTTTCTTTATCAACAACAATACGACCATAACGCTCAACAACTCTTTCTTTCTCAAAAAGCTCAATCATTCGATCAAGCCAGAGCGAAAGAATATAATATTTTCTCAAATTATCTTCATCTATATAGACGCGGTCAGACTCGTTACCTTCTCCAGCATGTTTTTCTTTATATTTCATAATAAAATTCTTTAAGAGCTTTCTATCAATTGTTAAAACAATTTTTCGAGGAGTAAAGAAACTTTTACCATTAGAACCATTTTTTCTATGTCCTTTTGAAAAAAAGTAAGCTTTGTAAGGAGAAATCTTTTCCTTGTCTCCTTCCTGCCCAAAAACTTCTTCAAGAAAAAGTTCAAATGATGAAAAATTCCTCTCAATAGCTGATTCCGTTCGAAAATCTAGCCACAAAGGCTCTTTGTCCTTTGATGTTGAAAGCTCCATCTCCTGACTACCTTTTCCCGCTAACATAGCCATTAAAGAAGCAAGCTTTTGAATCAATTGTTCACGAGAAACTTTGCCAAGTTCTTGTGGAGAAATGTCTAAAATAGAGTTAACAACAAATTCATCATCGTACTCAAAATCGATATCCCGCTTTCCATTACTCTGAAAAGCATTAAAATTCTTTGATCCCGAACCATTTCTGCCAGAGGCCCCTATCTGTTTAAATTCTAATACCTTTGCTCGATATGCTTCTTTTCGCTTGGCAACAACTTTTGGCCTCTTTAAACCAAGAGCATCGCTGCCTTCAATCCAAAATTTTATTATTGTACCAAATCTTCCATCTTTAATAGCTATATCTAAATTCTTATCGTGCTCTCTAAAAAAATTGATCCAATGACGAATCCGTACTTGCTCATAATTTGCAGCGGCTATATTTTGTGCAAAAACAACAATAGGATAATTTTCAACATGAACACCACTAGTTGTAAACATCGGGTGCACAATAGAAATAATGCCATCATCCTGAAGCTTAATGCTTCCAATCAATGCTTCAGATCTAGGATCTTGGAGATCTAGTTTATTCTTTTCATCACCATGTTTATCCAGAATTTTCTTAAGCTTAAGAATAATATTTTTAAAAGAAAACTTTTCAACGTTAATCAAATCTGATTCACTTTCTGCAAAATGAACATTAAGATTACGAAGAATATCTTTTAAAATAAAAAGCTCATTATCAGATACATCCTTTAAAATATCAGAAAACGGCTCTTCCTCTTTAATCTTAATTTTCTCAACAACAGTAGAAGAAAAAACACTAAAATTCTGCTCAACAAGAGCACACTTCCCGCTTGGAATGACCGAAGACGATTGATTCGTCTTCTCTAAAATTCCGCTAGAAGAAAGAGCCAAGTCCGTTCCCCCTGAGAAATATTTTCTCGGAACATTTTTATGCTCATTCTCGTCGTATTCGACTTTGACAAAATTACATACACCTTTTTTGAAAGCCTCTAGATATCTTTGATAAATTTTATCCGTAATCTTTTTGTCTTCAACGTCAACACCTGAAACTTTTGATTGATCAGAATAAACTTCGTTGAGCAAAGCATTTTTTAGATTTGTTTTAAACCATGCGGCTAAAATAACGGCATTATAGATTTGACGTAACTGGGCAAAGTTTTTGCCCTGATTGACTTCCTTTTCAAGGGCAGGAATGATGATTTCGCGGACAATGTCGGAAGCTAATTTATTATCCGTATTTGGTATTTGGGATATGGTATTTGGTTGCTGATTATCACCATATACTAGATGCTCTTCACTAGATACTTGTTGCTTTGCTTGCAAAGCAACATAGTCCGTTTCCAGCATCACCTTTCCCGACGATCCGACTTCCTTACCTGATTTATAACCAACGTCGGATGTCGGGACTCCGACTGAAACGTCGGAGCTACCTTGACTATGCTTTGTCATGGCTAAATAGTCTTGCTCCACCATAACGGATAGAGACGATTCCGCCACAAAAACCCTATCCCCATTTTCATAAACAACAGCCTTTTTGGGCACAATCCATACCTTATTAAACGCATCAACAGGGATATTCGCTGTTCCATACTCTTCATAAGCCTTTTGATAGATGCGTTTCCAAAACTCTTTTCCAAGTTCGTCGTCTGGATAAATCAATGACGCCGTAATCTGCTTTAAGATATAATCCTGGGCAAGCAAGTCTCTGCCCATTTCTGTCTGAGCAAAATTGTCTGCAACGATTCGATTTTCCTCATAGGGAGAAAGATTGACCCAGAGATCTTTTTCTGGAATTGTGAGTGCTGCCAAGAAATACTTAATCAATTTTTCGGTCTCGCTCTTAAATGCTTGATTGGAAAGCCCAAAATCTCCGCTATCTACCACAAAATCAACTCTTAATGGATTTTCAGGATGAATTTTTAGACCAATCAAAGTAGCAGGAGAAAATGCAGGCGTCAAAGACACACTAGCGCCAGGCACAGGAAGACTCAAAAGCCCTTGCGCATGAGCCTGCGGAATGCCAAAAGGCACAATGCAAGTCTGCACAAAGCACACAAGCACGAAAATAGACGCGCCCCTAAAAAAGGATCTTAGTCTTTTTGATTTAATTTTCTGAACCATTTGTAAATATTAAATTTATGAGATTTTCGTATTAACTTGGATAGAGTATAGCATATGAATCAAAAAAAACTACTTTTTGAGAGTTTTCCTTGAGATGTAAGTCATTGCAGATGGATAACTTATGGATTAGTCAACATTTTTAGGAAAAAAACACTTTAAAAAGTCTAAAGATTTAGATTCCAAGCAAAGACTGAATTTTTTGCTCTTGATCTTTTCTGATCGGCCCAACAATAGCCAAATTCATGCGATTTTTCTTAAAAAGAGTCTTTGCGACTCTTTGCACATCTTCCATGGTAACGCTTTTTACTCTTTTAATCGCACCTTCCAAAGTCTCAACCTTATTTGTTGAAACAATAGATTCTCCTAACCAGAACATATGTTCGGCTGTATCTTCAAGGCTCAAAAGAGTTTGGCCTAAAAGATAATCTTTCGCCCGCTTAAACTCGCTAGTACCAATTTTTTTTAAACTAATTTTTTTCAATTCCCTTAAGATAACATCCACAGCATCAACAATCTTTTCGTTGTGAACACCACCACGCACAATAAAGGCACCCGTATCTTTTAAGAACTTAGCTCCAGAAGAAATTGAATATGCAAGCCCTCTTTTTTCACGCACTTCATTAAAAAGACGACTCGACATATTGCCACCTAAAATCACATTCAAAACACCCAGAGCATATCGATCCTTATGCTCACGCTCAAAGCCTAAAACACCAAGCGCAAGATGCATCTGCTCAATATCTTTTTTAAAAAACTTTACCTTTGGCCCTGTCTCTGTTTTTTTTACCTTCTGACACAAGATATTTCCACTTCGAATTACGCCTTCAAACTTCTTTTCAACTAACTTAAGAACCTTGCTATGCGTCATATCGCCACACACAGAGACAACAATATTTGATGAAATATAATAATTCTTGTGAAAATCCCTTAAATCCTGATAACTCATCGCCCCCACAGATTTAAGACTTCCTGCAATATTTTGTCCCAATGGATGACCTGGCCAAAGAAGCGCATCTAAAAGATCTTGAACCAAATGCTGAGGAAGATCATGATACATTTTAATTTCTTCTAAGATAACACCGCGTTCTTTGTCAACATCCTTTTTTTGAATCAAAGGCTGAATCATCATATCTGATAAAACATCAAACGTCTTAACAGCATTTTTAGATGGAACTTTAGCAAAATAACATGTGCATTCCTCAGAAGTAAACGCATTGAGGCTTCCGCCAATGCCTTCAATCTCTTCTTTAATGGCTTCGCATCGATAATTCTTTGTTCCCTTAAAAAGAATGTGTTCTAAAAAATGTGCTGCCCCTTTGTTCTCGTCGTGCTCATAGCGACCACCAACCCCTGCCCAAAGACCGATAGTAACACTATTTCGATCTTTCATCTCGTGTGTGATCACTCTCAACTTATTCTTTAAATCTGTTCGTTTATACATTTTAATTAATCCTTTATTGATTTGTTCAATGATTTTTTTACGCTATCGAATACTATTTAATAGCTGCAGAAAGGCTACTCACAAAACGGGTAACATTTGAAACTAAATTCTTTTTGCCCTTATTCTTTATAATCTCTTTGATGATCGCGCTTCCGACAATAACACCATCACAGCACTTTGAAATTTCTTTTGCTTGTTGTGCGTTAGAAATGCCAAACCCAACGCATAGTGGCTTTTTGATTGAACGCTTTATTTTCTTTAAATTTTCTTTTAAATTCTTAGGCAAAGCCTTGCGTGCGCCAGTCACCCCTGCGATCGAAACATAATAAATAAACCCACTCGAAGCTTTTTCGATAATGCTGATACGCTCTTTTTTTGTTGTTGGTGATAAAAAGAAGATTGTTGAAAAATCCTTTTTTCGCGCCTCTTGAATCAATTCAGAGGCCTCCTCCGGCGGAAGATCAGGAATAATAACACCATCAACACCTGCCGCTTTTGCCTGCGCGACAAATTTTGTATCCCCAAAATGAAATACAGGATTATAATACGTCATTAAACAAATTGGAATCTCAGAAACTTTTCGAATCCTTTTAACCGAATCAAGAATTTTTATAATGCTGACCTTATTTTTAAGCGCCCGATAAGAAGCTTCTTGAATGGTTGGCCCATCTGCCAAAGGATCAGAAAACGGCACCCCAAGCTCAACGATATCAACTCCAGATTTTTCAAAAGCCAACACCAACTCTTCGGTTGTTTTTAAGTTTGGATCTCCTGCCGTAATAAAAGCAATAAACGCTTTTTTCTTCTGCTTACTTAAACTTTTAAATTTTTGATCAATACGATTCATAAGTGAGCTCCAATTTTACATAAGCGCTAGTAACCGCGTTTAACCCGCGGGGTTAAACGCGGTTTTTCACAATCCCTAGAAACATCTTTTAGCGACATTAATTTTCTCAAATTATTTCCCTCAACTCATGAACATCTTTAAATGAGCGCATGACTTGCGCGACTAAAAGGAGCGTCAAGTCATCTAGCGCGAATTTACCCCGTGCCCGAAGGGCATCGGGGTTTCAATTGTCTTGATTCTTGACTATTACCCCAGGGGCGATTCTCAGCGACGTGGGGTTTCTTCAAATAATTCCCTTGAGCTCGTGTACGTCCTTATCCCCACGCCCAGACAAACAAACAACCACACTTGACTTACGTTTGACCTTCTTGGCTAATTTTTCTAAATATCCAATGGCATGTGCGCTTTCAAGCGCTGGAATAATACCCTCTGTTTCACAAAGTAATTTCAATCCCTTAATTGCTTGCTTATCATCAACACCAACATACTCAGCACGTCCTATTTTCTTATAATAAGCATGCTCAGGGCCAACGCCAGGATAATCAAGGCCAGCGGCAATCGAGTGAACTTCTCGAATTTGTCCGTCAGGCGTTTGCAAAAGCTTGCTTTTACTTCCATGCAAAACCCCGATCTCCCCTTTGATAACAGCAGCAGAATGCTTATCAGTATTTAGCCCCAAACCTGCTGCCTCAACACCAATCATCTTCACTTTTTGATCATCAAAGAATGGATAAAAAAGTCCCATCGCATTAGAGCCACCGCCAACACAAGCAAGCAAATAATCAGGAAGTTTTTTCTCTTTAGCCAAAAATTGCTTACGTGCCTCAACACCAATAATTTTCTGAAATTCACGCACCATCGTAGGATACGGATGAGGCCCTGCCACAGAACCGATAATATAAAAAGTATTTTCAACATTCGTCACCCAATCACGAATAGCTTCATTCATCGCATCTTTAAGAGTTTGCGTTCCGCTTGTTACTGGAATAACATTTGCTCCTAAAAGTTTCATTCGAAAAACGTTTAAGGCCTGACGCTCAACATCTTTTGCGCCCATATACACATCACACTTCAAACCAAAAAGGGCCGCAGCTGTCGCCGTAGCCACTCCATGCTGACCGGCTCCGGTCTCGGCAATAATGCGCGTTTTTTTCATAGACCGTGCGACTAAGATCTGCCCAAGAGTGTTGTTTATTTTATGAGCGCCCGTATGAAGAAGATCTTCACGCTTCAGATAAACTTTTAATGGTTTTAGTTTTTCGCTTAAGCGAGAAGCAAAATATAAATTGGTTGGCCGGCCTGCATAATTCGTAAGATAAAAATCAAATTCTTTCTTGAATTTCTTATCTTTTCGAAGAGCATTCAATGTCTTTTCTAAATCCACAACTAACGACATTAACGTCTCAGGAACAAAGCGTCCTCCAAACTCCTCAAAATGTCCGCTTTTATTAGGTTGTATCATAATAAAACAAGTTTGTTGTATTTGTTAGTTTGTTGGGTTTGTTGGGTTTGTTGCGTTAATACCATAAACGCTACTAACCCTATAAACTCTATAAACTCTAGTTTTTCTTATATCCCGTCATCACCATTGATGTTCCTCCGAACACGGCTGGCTTGTCGATCCTAAGCGGAATCACATCATCTAAAGTGTCAAACCAAAGCTGATACTGTGTCGGAACAGTGTGCAAATAATACGTCTCGTAACTTTTTCCATCAATTTTAAGATTTGTTTTCTTTGCTATTTTAATCGAAACATCCTTTGTCGGCAAATTCATTTTAAACGAATTTCCAATATCAAAAATCTTGTTTTTTCGAAATCGATAAATAAAACAATAGATGTTGTCAATCCTTCCTTCTTTTTTAATCACCGTCTTTTCTGGATTAGGACTGCTTTCTGTTCTCTTTTCAACAGTAACAATAAATTTTGTCTGATCATAAGATTCTGTTATCTTTTCTTTCGAACCCCAAATATTAAGATCACGTTCAACACGAACCGGATAAAAATCTTTTTTATCAGCATAAATCTTTTCAACATCCAAGAAATTCCTCGCTGTAGCCTTGAATGTCAAAAGATAGACTTCCTGCCCATTAATCGTCGCGGTTCCATCAAACGAAAGCGTCGCATCCCCTTGGTTGACACCCAAACTTTTGATCCAATAGGTGATCTGTTCTCCGTTAAATTGATCATAAGAAGAATCTGATGCTTGCGCAAAAGCAGATACAGCGCACATGACAAATAAAATTAAAAAAATAATTATTTTTTTCATCGCGTATCAAAATCCTTTAAAAATTGTTCTAACACCCTTGCTCCATCGTAGAGTTTTTTGACTTCGGCATATTCATCGGTCGAATGGGCGGTCTTAGTACTTCCATATCCTGTCGCAATCGCAGGAATCTTTTTTTTCTGAAAAAACGTAATTACCGTCGCGCCTTCGCTCCCTTTTAGAATTGCAGGCCTTTTCATTTTTTTGCAACTTTGACTATAAAGCTTAACTAAGTCATGATTTGGATCGATCTCATACGGCATCTGAAGATCATCAATAATCATCTTTGATCTTTTTGCATGATGCGAGACAATAGATTTAACATCTTTAAGAATTTCTTGATGCTTCATTCCTGGCAAAAAACGAAAATCACAAGAAAATTCACAAAAATCAGCAACCATGTTCACCTTATCTCCACCCTGAATTGTCCCAATATTAATCGTTGGCGGCCGCAAAAATTCATGCTTTTTATAGCGAAACTCTAGTGCTTTTAAATCTTGAATAATTTTTGAGGCAATCTCGATGGCATTGATCCCACGCCAATTATAAGCTCCGTGTGCTTTCTTTCCAAAAACTTGAATAAGCATATGCATCAATCCCTTTTGCGCCACAATAGAATAAAATTCATCCGAATCAAGCACGAGCGCCACTTCTGGTTTTATGATACCTTTTTCAATAAGCGGAATAATGCCTTTTTTGCTACCAGTTTCTTCGTCAACTGTTGCTGCAAAAATAATATCATAATTAAAACTAACTTTATCCTCAACCAAGCTACGCATCGCTTCCATCGCACAGGCTAAGTTTCCTTTGTCATCCGAAGCGCCTCGCCCATAAATGCGTCCGTTTTTAATTTGTCCTGAAAACGGACCAAATTTCCATCCCTTGCCAGCAGGCACAGTATCAAAATGCGGCGTAATCAAAATAGATCTTTTTGCCGCAAGTTTGCGATTTTTTCCTTTTAAAATAGCCACAACATTTGGACGTGCCTTTGCAAATGTATAAGTTTTCACGCTAAGACCCAAAGACCGCATATCTTTTTCAATAAATTTTGAAAGGGCAAGCTCATTTCCCGGAGGATTTTCAGAATTAATCTGCAAGACTTCTTGAGTCAACTTAATTAGGCGTTTTTTATCGATCATAATTATTTACCATTTTCTTGCTTATAACCGCATTTAACCTCGTAGGTTGAATTCGGTCTTTTAAGCCATACTTAAACCGCGTTTAACCTCGTAGGTTGAATTCGATCTTTCTAATCAAAAACTAAATGTTTAATTCCTGCCAAATCCCTTTGATAGGAAATTTGGTCATTAACAAATTCTTGATAGCTGCCCGAATCAATATCCAAAATATCAGAAAAGTTGCACATTGAGAAATCTGCCACGCCTTGTTTTAAATATTGCTTATAAGAGGACGCAAACCAATCCTTTGGCTTTTCGACCAAGCCGGCTGTAACCGGATTAAGATGAACATATCGCGTTAAATGAAGCAGCTGCTCATCATCTTCAACTAAAACACTCTTAAATCTTCCTTCCCAGAGTGGACCTTTTCGCTGATGTCTAAGATTAAAGAATCGAGTATAGCTATTTTGGATATTGCTCATAAAAATTGAAATACCACCATCTTTAAGCTGCTTTAAAACAAAATGGACATGGGTTGGCATTAAACAAAAAGCTATAATATCGACAAGCTTATCAGAAAGCAACTTAATTTTTATTTTATTCTGACGATTAACAGCTTCGGACTCTTTCATTTTTATAAAATGTGACAAACTGTCCCCGCAGTCTTTTGACTGATAATATTTTACTGTTTCAAGCATGCGCGCAAATTCCTTTTCATCATTAAAAATAACAAACTTAGCAATGCTTCGATTAAAAATATGATAAATCTTCCCTTTAACTAAAGGATTTTTACGTAATGTTGTCATGTGTCATCATATTATCTTTTTTAACCGCGTTCAACCTCGTAGGTTGAATTCGGTTGCCTGAATCAGTTTAGTCATTAAATAATCCTTCGATCTTTAAAGATCCTGTCGCACGATTAAAATCATCATAATCAATAAAAACTAGATCTGATCTTTCATCAATCAGCTTATGAATCTTTGGCATATTGCCTCTAACATTTCGGAAGGTCACATACTTAAACTTTGTTGCACATTCAGGACATTTGTCTGCGTTAGTCTTAATGCCAACGGCATTGCATTTTGAACAATTAGCCGACAAATCACCACAAACCAATACATGCTCTTTGACTTCATCAACATGAAATTTCTTATAAATACGAATTAATTTCTCGCTCATGAATGGCATTATATCATAAAAGGATATCTAGCCAAATTTATTTTTAGGCTAAAACCTTAGAATAACCGCATTCAACCTCGTAGGTTGAATTTGGTTTATTAGCATAACTTGCCTTGTTGAGCCAAAAAAAAGGGCCCCCGAATTTTCGGGGGCCCCTCTTACACCTACTACCCGTTAGCTTAGAAAACTAACTCTTCGTGGGTAACAAATATTCAATAAATACCTGCTTAATATGATGCCGCGTTCAACCTCGTAGGTTGAATTTGGTTAAGCACATATTCTGCGTGGGTCATCTGCTACAAATCGGAACTTCTTTTCAACCAACGCTTGTTCAAACGTGCTTTCAGCTGAGACGGTTTTCTCATCCTGATTATTAGGCACCAACCCTGAAATCAAAAGCATGCTCGGAACATTTGTGACACTCATAATATAAAATGAAAATCCTTGGATATTCATTATTCCAAGCGGTTGTTGCGCAAATGGCAAAGGCATACCGTTTCCATCGCGTTCAATTTGAAGATCCAAAAGCCCAGCATCAAGATTAATACCACCAGTATTTGACGAAACTTGATTATTAGGATAATGTTTTCCCATCATCGCATCACCAAGTCCATTTTTCACTAAAGCAAAACGAATCTCTTCAAAGACTCTAAAACCTCTAAGAAGAATTGCGTCTTCAGATGGATTATACAGCGTAACATTAGAGTCTACAGTATTCCCGTTTTCTACATACGCTCTTACAACGCCACGAGTCCCTCCAACTCCTTGAACCAAAATATGCAATGTCTTTTCCTCTTTAGGAGAATAAAGGCTTGTAATCTGTCCACCAAATGCCAATTTTTCAATCTGGTCTGTATCAAGTGGCCTTTTAGCATCGATCATGCGAACCTGAACAGAAGGATCTTCAATGATTCTTTGAGAAATAAGGATCGGGCTTTCTTTCTCAACAAAATCAACAAGATTTCTTACTGGTAAAATTGAAAACTCCTCGCCAACAGAAACTCCATAAGCTTCCTCGACACGAGATTGAATCCATATAAAATCCCCAGGCTCCACACCATTTCCTACTGGTGTTTTATCAATATGAATCTGACTAATTGAATCAATTGATGCTTTTCTGACAACTGTAACGATAAATTGTCTAATGGCGTTCTCGAGTTGCAAACGATTGGTAACATTTGAGCTGGATTTTTTTCCTCCTAATAATGCGTTTCTTCTATCTATAATCTCAGCAGAAGAGTCATAAACAGTGTTTCCAGACTCTTTAAACGTCCAATCAGGATCATGGCCAGGAAACCCAAACTCATGAACCGTTTCCTTTGCTCGAGGATCAAAACGGCTAAATAAAATTTTTCCACCTCCAAAAGGCTTAGTATCAGTCTTTATGTCTGAAGAGGCTCTAGTAGCCGTTGGCAATTGCTTAAGGGGATCAGCCGGCTCATCGAAATCACCTGGGCTATCTGTTGGCTCATACCCATCAGGACCTTTTTGAAACACGTAGCCCTCTCTTCCAATCGCAAAGATTTCCGATGGCAACTGAGAACTATAAGATCCCCAATCCTTATAAGGGATCTTCTCGTCACCAAATTTTCCGAAAATATTATCAAAGTTTACCCCTTCTTGCCCACTTAAATAACTTACGACATCGTGATAAGTTTTTAGCCCTGAAGACACGACTTTAATCTCAACTGGAATGAAAATATCCTGAAAATTATCTGTCCACGTTCCATAAGATCCCAACTGAACACCCACATAAGCTGTCTTTTCGTCATTAAGACGAAGCCCCAACCCATTGGCCGTTAAATCCCCTAAGAAAATGTACAAAGGCCATTTACCTTCAGGCCATCGAATTTTTTCATCAGTATCACGATATGGGGTATTTTGATCGTCTCCCTCAAATCTTCCTGAAGTATTCTGCAGAAACATGCCATATTCTTCAACCGCAGATGCTACAACATCACTAGGAGTTTTTAGCAATGAGATCGCTGCAGCGGTGGGTGGGGTTTGAGTCACTTCAACTCCCAACTTGCGAAGATTGTTAAGGTCTTGAACTTTTTTGTTAAGTGCTTCTTGGATTGTTACATCTCCAGGCATTTTCTTGCCATTATAAGAAGCTAAGTATCTATTCTCACCTTCTGATAATTGAACAAAAATTGATTTTCCGTATAGCAAACCAACATCAAGGCTAGACATCAAACTTAAAACATTTCCAACCCCAGAAAAATCTTTTGCCATTACCTTTTTAAATTCTTCAACAGATAAGAAATTCCACCCAGAGCCGCTTCCTTTTGGAGAAATATAAATACGATGCACTCCTTCTAAATCTGACATTGCAGATCCAATAATTGAAATGATATCATTCATAAAATCATCAACAGTCAGAATACCCGAGCTGGCAAAACTAGCCTTTACTAAATTAACAACCATGTGACCAGTAGTCTGATCAATATCCATCATCTCCCAGGAACCCAAAGAAACCGTCCAGCGGTTTTCCAAAAAAAATCTCAGGCTCTCCGCATCAGATGATGTCGCAAATCCCATTCCACGCAATGTCTCAGATAAATCAACTTCTCCTCCGGCATCTATTTCTTCGAGAACAAACGTTATCCCTTTCTCAACGCTTTCGGCAATATCTTTTCTTGATGGCTTTCCAATGCCGGAGCTGGATTGACCTTCCACATCCCCAATCTCACCAAGCCCAATATCAATTTTTGTAAAATCGCCACCTTTTCGGCCATGGACACCATTTGCATCCATATCGCTTCTCGCTGGCACAACATTCTGAACCATACCTCTTAACGGAATGCCGCTTGAAGAAAAAGCCGTGGCACCACCAGAAAAGTATTTTCTTGGGATATTTTTGCCTGTTTGGGCATCATGCTCTACCTTTATATAGTCGTAGACACCTTTTTTGAAAGATTCGATGTATTGATCGTAGATTTTTTGGGTGGCATCTGTATCTTTAATCTCAATACCCTTGGTCTTTCCCTGATCCACATAGATCTGGCCTAGAAGGCTCTCTTTAAGGTTATTCTTGTACCAAGCCGCTAAGATCATAGCATTATAGATCTGACGAAGATTAGCAAAGTTTTTGCCAGAATTGACTTCTTTTTCAATCTCTGGAATAAGGATTTCGCGGACAATATCTGAGGCCAATTTGTTTTGTGAAGCGTCGCTCGTGAAGCGTGAATCGTGCGCTTCACTTTTCACTTTTAACATTTCACGCGAGCGCGATAGCGCGAGGAAATCCTCTTCCATCATAACTTCAAGCTTGCTATCAATCACAAAAACTCTATTATCATGCTCATAAACTTTAGCTGTCTTTGGGACAATCCAGACCTTATTAAAGGTATTAAGAGGAATGTCTGTGGTACCGAACTTCTCATAAACTGTTTTGTAGATCTTGTCCCAAAACTTCTTTCCAAGCTCGTCCTCTGGATAAATCAGAGAAGCGGTCAATTGCTTTAGAATATAGTCTTGAGCTAAAAGGTCGCGGCCCATTTGAGTTTTGCCGAGATTATCAGAAACAATACGGTTTTCTTCATAAGGAGAAAGGTTGACCCACATATCTTCTTCAGGAGTTGTCAGACAGGCAAGAAAATAGCGAATCAGCTTCTTGGCTTCTTCGGTAAGGTCTTCTCCTTGAAACTCAGTGTCTCCGTTGTCTACAATAAAGCCAAATTGCAAAGGATTCTCTGGGTTGATCTCTAAAGCTCTGACCAACACAGGAAAGAATCCGGGTGTTGGGCTAACAATCGTCCCTGGCACAGGAAGCGCAGACAGACTCTGGGCGTAGCTAGGCGCGATAGAGCTTAAAAGAAAACAAACAGCAATAAAAATAGATACAATTTTAGACGCAAGACTTTTTTGAGACTTTTCGAAATACACAATCATGGGTTTTCTCCTCATTAGATTAGCTTGCCGCAAGGGCCATAAGTTGAAAAAAATTTATACCGTATTTTTAAAAAACAGGTTACACTTTTTTCCGTGGCG
The DNA here is from genome assembly GCA_028693815.1 of Candidatus Omnitrophota bacterium. Classification (NCBI taxonomy): domain Bacteria; kingdom Pseudomonadati; phylum Candidatus Omnitrophota; species Candidatus Omnitrophota bacterium. Next base: position 5,277 of record JAQUUP010000005.1, on the reverse strand, counting down.
AGAATAAATGAAATAGAATAAAAACTTATATAGCTTACTGAATTTCGTATCAAATATAGCATATTTTAAGAGAATTTCAAGTCTTGAGCATAAAATTATTGCGATATACCTATTGAATTATAGAGAGTTTTAGCTCTAAAAATAAAAAATCTCGCCATTTATAGGAAATTGCGAGTTTTAAGAAAAAAGAGCCGACAAAAGCTAGGATTTCTCCTCTATTCTACTACTCTTCGGTAACCCAGCCACCCTCTTGCCATCCACGTCTACCCAATCGGTTCGATTACCCTTCTGCCACTCCGGACAAAGGGCGCAAAGTGCTTCAGACAACTTAGGTCTGTGGTTTTGTGCCCTCGGGTTTCCCCGAGTTTACCTTTATCGGCTCAATTAAAATATAGCATATGGTTTGGCAAATAACAAGGTAGGCAAGGAAAGATCGGAAAAAGAAAAAATCTAAATACACCTATACCTTTAAGTATTTATCCCAATACATATATAGTTCTTTGGTCGCCAAAAGATCTCTGGCGCAATAACGCGCAATATCCATATAGCGGCCATCTTTAAAGAAATCTTTAACTTCAAGACCAGTTATCCCCTTTTCTTTTGGGCTTTGAATACCAAAAGCCTTGCACCACATATCAAGGCTAAACTTTCTTCGCATTGCATCATAAAAAGTAAGCTGATCCATCAGATCAACATGCGGTCCTTGCTTATAGCGATACGGCATCAAATCCTTTGTCGCCCGCACAGAGTTGATAGCCGAACGAATCATGACAAACGGACAATCAAACGTGCGCCCATTAAACGTAATAAAAATATTAGCCTTGTCCATCAGCTTCCAAAAATGCTCTAAGATTTCTTTTTCGCTTCCCGAAATATAAACAACATTATCCTCTTGAATCTTCTGAGTTTTTCCGTCATTTTGAAAAAAAACAAAGCTCTTATTGGTATCCACATCCAACATGCCAATTGTAATAATTTGAGCTGTCACAGGATAAAACGAAAGGCTATTTTTTGCGTCCTCAGCTTCTTGATCGGTCTTTGCAAACCTCAAGAAATATTCTTGCGATTTCTCATCTAAAGAATCAAAATCCTGTCCAAAAGTCTCAATATCAAAAACGATCTTGCTCATTCTTTCAACTCCTCTCAAGAATTTACAATGCAAAATAAACAAAGCCCAGCGCATTGAATATTGCTGGGAATTTGTTAGTTTTTTATTGTTTATTTTTTATATTTACTTCTGAAAAAAATTTCTTTAACAACCTCTGACACTTCTTGCCAGGCCTACGTTCCACCCCGCTTGAAGCATCAAACGCATAAGCTTTCACCGAAGAAATTGCCCCAGCAATATTCTTTGGATTCAGGCCTCCAGAAAGAACAATCTTTCTTCCCTTTAATTTTGAACTCTTAAGAATCTCCCAGTCAAAAACTTTGCCTGTGCCACCAAAAGCATCTTTTTGAAAAGTATCAAAAAGCAAATAATCTGTTTTGTATTTTAAAGCTTTTACAAGATCCTCTTTGCTCTTAATGCGAATAGCCTTAATCGTCTTAACAGCTTTAAATTGAGAACAAAACAAAGGTGTTTCGTTGCCATGAAACTGGACAACTTTTAACCTGCAATCTTTAATAACAGCGTCAATTTCTTCTTTTTGCGCATCAACAAAGACACCAACCGACAGAACATTCTTTGGCAAAGCCTCAATAATGTTCTGAGCATCCTGAGGACTGATATAACGTGAACTTTTTTTATAAAAAATAAATCCTAATGCCCATGCGTCCAACGAACTGGCACAAAGCGCATCTCTTTTATTTGTTATGCCGCAAATCTTGACCCTACCCATTCATAATCTCCTTAATTTTTGTCTCAACATCAGCCGATCGCAAAAATGTTTCTCCAATCAAAACGGCATCGACCCTTAAGGCTTTTAATATTTCTATTTCCTCGTGCGTTTTAATGCCACTTTCCGCAACAATGATTCTGTCTTTTGGAATTCTTGGAACAAGTGTTTCACAATTCTTAAAATCAACCTCAAACGTTTTAAGATTGCGATTATTAACGCCTATAATTTTAGCGCCTAAATCAACTGCCCGCTTAAGATCCTCTTCATCATGAACTTCAACAAGAGAATCCATATCGAGATTGTGAGCGATTTTCATCAAATGCGTAATCTCTTCATCCTTTAGAATAGCTACAATCAAAAGAATAGCGCTTGCCCCTTGAGCAAACGCCTCATAAACTTGCAATTCATCAATAAAGAAATCTTTGGCTAAAACAGGAATGGCAAAATGATCAGAGACCTCTCGAACATAAGACGGTTTTCCTAAGAAGAATTTTTCTTCTGTCAAAACTGATATTGCCGCAGCGCCACTTTTAACATATTTTCTTGCAAGACCAGAAACACTAAATTCTTTGCAAATCAGGCCTCTCGATGGCGAAGCTTTTTTTATTTCAGCGATCAGACTAATTTTTCCAGGAGAAGAAATCGCTTTTTCAAAAAGAGAATAACATGAATGCTCTTTATCTTTTAATTTATTTTTAAGAGCATTAAAGAAATCTTTCTTTTTTAAGATCAATTCTTTTTTATGCAATAAAATTTTACTAAGAAAATCATTCATTATTGATTAGTGTACTGCTTTAAAAGCTCTAGCTTCTCTAAAGCTTTACCTGAATCAATGGAATGCTTGGCAAGTTCAATGCCTTGCTCCACACAATCAGCTACTTCACCAACATAAAGCGCATGCGCTGCGTTTAAGACAACAATATCTCGTTTAAAACCATTTTTTCCACCTAAGACATCTTGAAGAATTTGGGCGTTAACATCAAGATCGCCACCGAGAACATCTTTTAGAGAAGCATATGGAATGCCATATTTTTCCGGAGAAATGACATAGCTGACAACTTCTGTTCCATTAAATTCGCTAGCAAAAGTTTTGGCAGTTGTAGTAATTTCATCAAGACCATCAACTCCATGAACAACCAATGCTTTTTTAAGTCCTAAATTTTTTAAGACATATGCCATCGGTTCCACTAAATCTTTGCTATAAACACCCATCATTTGATGCGTAGTTTTTGACGGATTGGTTAATGGACCCAAGACATTAAAAATGGTTTCAACGCCGAGCTCCTTACGCACCGCAGCGGCATAACGCATCGCTGGATGAAGATTTTGCGCGAATAAAAAAGCGATGCCCACCTTTTGAAGACATTCGGCCAAACGATCCACTCTCATATTAATATCGACTCCAAGATATTCTAGAACATCCGCGCTACCGCATTTACTTGAAACCGATCGATTGCCATGTTTGGCCACAACGCACCCTGTGCCTGCCACCACAAACGCCGCGACGGTGGAAATATTAAAGGTACCCGCACGATCGCCACCGGTTCCGCAGGTATCTAAAACGACATCCTTGTCCGTATCAACCGAAATAGCAAACTCACGCATGATCCTTGCCGCGCCTGTGATTTCATTAATCCCTGCGCCTTTTTCGCGTAAGGCAAACAAGAAAGCCAACAATTCTTCCCGGGGAACATTTCCTGTCATAATGCGTCGCATCACGCCGGACATCTCTTCAGACGTTAAGTCTTGCTTGCATTGAATTTTATTAATGTAATCGTACATAGATTTAAATAGTAAGAAAATTATTGAGCAAAGCCTTGCCTTGTTTTGTCAAAATTGATTCTGGATGAAACTGAACACCCCAAAGAGGAAACTTTTTATGCCGTATGCCCATGATTTCCTTGTCCTGTGTCTTAGCTGTTATCTCTAAGCACTTTGGAAGCGTCTTAGAATCAATCACCAAAGAATGATATCGTGTTGCCTCAAAAGGATTAGTTAATCCTTTAAAAATTTCTTTTTCGTCATGATAAACAAGAGATGTTTTACCATGCATCAATTTTTTGGCATGCTTAATTTTACCACCAAAAGCAAACCCAATCGCTTGATGACCTAAGCAAACACCAAGAATAGGAATTTGGGATGAAAATTCTTTGATTAAATCAACAGATATGCCTGCAACTTCTGGTCGGCCTGGCCCCGGAGAAATGACAATTCGACTTGGGTTCATTTTCTTTATCTGATCAAGCGTAATTTTATCGTTTCGAAAAACTTTTAGATCTGCTCCTAATTCTGAAAAATACTGAACTAAGTTATAAGTAAAGGAATCATAATTATCAATCATTAAAATCATTTTTACTCTTTTTGTCGTGAAATTCTTGCACCGAGCTGTGCTAGCTTCTTCTCCAAATCCTCATATCCTCTCTCAAGATGATAAATACGATGAATTTCTGTTTTTCCTTTAGCGGCTAATCCAGCAATGACAAGCGCTGCTGATGCTCTTAAGTCAGAGGCCATAACTGGCGCTCCATAAATACACTTAACCCCTTGGACAATCCCGTTAATGCCTTCTCGACGAATGTTTGCCCCCATGCGATTAAGCTCTGCAATATGGATAAAACGATCAGGATACACTTTATCGGTAATGACACTGACACCCGGTGTCAGTGTCATCAGCGCCATAAATTGCGCCTGCAAATCCGTTGGAAAACCAGGGTAAGGATACGTTGTAACACTCACAGGCGTTATGGCGCATTTTGCTTTAACACGAATCACATCGTCAGTATAACTAAACTGAACACCCGCCTCTTCCAAAGTATCAATCAAAGCTAACAAATGATTTGAACAAGCTCCCCGAACAACAATATCGCTTCTCGTTGCGACAGCCAAAAGAATAAACGTCCCTGCCTCGATGCGATCAGGAATGATGCGATGGTCAGCCCCATGAAGCTTCTTAACGCCAGTGATCATAAGCCGTGGTGTTCCCTGTCCTTTTATTTTTGCGCCCATTTTAATCAAGAAATCTGCTAAGTCTTCAATTTCTGGCTCACAAGCAGCAGACTCAATAATTGTTTTTCCTTCAGCCATCACCGCTGCCATCATAATGTTTGCTGTTGCTAAAACCGACGATCCAAAAACCCCACCCAAATAAATACGCGCACCTTTTAAATTCTTTGCTTTGGCAAAAACATAACCATTTTCAATTTTAATTTTAACATTCAGTGCTTTAAGTCCCTTGAGATGCAAATCAACAGGCCTGACCCCAATGACACAGCCTCCCGGCAAAGAAACTTTTGCTCGTCTCAGCCTTGATACGAAAGGACCTAAAACGCAAAACGATCCTCTCATTGTTGAAACAAGATCATAATCTGCTTTATCTTTTAATGGTCCATTCGAAGAAATCTTGATCACATTGTTTCGCGCGTCGACCGTCTTGCCCAAA